>NZ_JAKOAV010000004.1 GCF_029478095.1 Pelotomaculum isophthalicicum JI
AAGCTTATGGGTCTCCATTCATCGTTTTTATCAAGACCACCCTCAGTCATTAAGGCATGTATATGCGGATTGAATTTTAAATTTCTCCCAAAGGTATGGACTACGATTACTATTCCAGGGGTTAAGTCTTTATTCTTCTTTTTCTCGCTTATGATGCTTTTCATAACTTGAGCTGCACTTTCTATTAATATCGGCAGCATCTCTCTATGCCAATAAAAATATGGCCGTAGTTCTTCGGCAATTGTCATAACAACATGCCGGTGGGGAACATCGACCATCTCTTTTGACATCTTCTCTACCCATTTATCAGTGTATACCTTGCCGCATGAGGGGCAAAAACGGCTCTTGCAAGTGAATGGAACGATTTTCTTTTCTTTGCCTCCGCAATCTAAACACCAATATTCTGCAAACCCGTTTTTGGGGTCTCCACATCCGAGGACTTTAGTGACAGCTTCTCTCTCACATTCACGGATTGCCGTTGAATACTTCTCTTCAAACTCTGGCCAATTTATTTTAAGTATTTCTTTTATTTTCGACGAATATCTCATGTTTAAATGTTACCATATTATGGTCTCACCGGGTACCCTCAAAAATGTATACTTTCCTAAACAAAAATAAAACCGGCCTGGTGACCGGTTAATTTTCCTAAATTATTATACAAATCAGTCCGCCCGAGCCGTCGTTGACAATGCGCTGGAGTGTTTCCTGCAGCTTTAGCTGGGCATTTTCCGGCATGCGCTGAATCTTGTTCTGAATCCCTTCCCTTACCAGGTCATGCACGGATTTGCCGAAGATTTCCGACTTCCAAATTTTCTGCGGGTTTTCCTCAAATTCATTCAACATATACCTGACTAATTCCTCGCATTGTTTCTCCGTGCCGATGATTGGGGTGATTTCAGTAGTGATGTCTGCCTTGATCATGTGCAAAGACGGGGCGCTTGCCTTTAATCTCACCCCGAAGCGGTTGCCCTGGCGGATTAGTTCCGGTTCATCCAGGATGAGCTCATCCAGGGTCGGTGTTACCACGCCGTATCCCGCGCCTCTGACTTCACTCAGGGCGCTCGCCACCTTATCATACTCCCGCTTCGCCACACTCAGGTCCGTGACCAGGCGGAACAGGTCTTTCTCCCCTTCAACGTTAAACCCGGACTGCTCGCTCAGCACCTGATAGAACAGTTCCGCTGCTGATGTGACGTTAATTGAAGCAGAGCCGGTGCCCATGTCCAAACTGCGCAGGGTGGCTTGATCGACGAAGTCATAATCTGCCAGAAATTCCACCGCCCCGTTGATATCCCTCAACCTGCGGATGTTTTTGACAGTCTCCCGTACCGATTCCTCAAACTTCTGGCGAAGCCAGTGTTTGAAATCCAATACTTCAACCCAGGGAGGCAGGCTGATATTAACTTCGTTGACCGGAAATTCATATAAGAGCTTTTCCAGTACATATAATATATCCGCCTGGGACATTTGGGAACAGTCGATGGGAATAACCGGCACATCGTATTTTTCACTTAATTCCGCGGCCATTTGCCTGGTTTCATCCGCATCCGGCGTTGTGGAATTAAAGAGAATAAGGAAAGGGCGGTTTATATCCTTCATTTCCTCAATTACTTTTTCTTCGGCTTCGATATAGCTTTCCCTGGGAATATCAGTGATTGACCCGTCAGTGGTAACAACCAGCCCCATTGTCGAATGCTCGGAAATTACTTTTCTGGTACCCACTTCAGCGGCTTCCTGAAAGGGGATCGGCTCTTCAAACCAAGGTGTCGACACCATCCGCGGCTCGTTTTCCTCTTCATAACCAAGTGCGCCCTCGACACGGTAGCCTACACAATCAACCATTCTCATCTTGATATTCAAATTAGGAGTAATTTGGATTTCCACCGCCTCATTTGGAATAAACTTCGGCTCAGTGGTCATCACTGTTCGTCCGGCCCCGCTTTGGGGCAGTTCATCCTTGGCCCGCTCCCGGTCATAAATATTTTTCATGTTGGGTAAAACCATCAATTCCATAAATCTCTTAATAAATGTGGATTTGCCGGTGCGGACGCCTCCAACCACACCGAGATAAAGATCCCCCCCGGTGCGTTCCGCAATATCGCGGAAAATATCGGTTTTTTCCATGTTCACACTCCCTCCCGGAAAGATTTAATAAAGATTTTCTCAAAAGGTGAATCCGTATGAAGCGCACGCATCCCTCCTCCACAAGAGAAAAAGTCATAATATTAAACTCATTCGTGAAACCTAGTCCACGGTTATTTTTTTCCAGTGGCATACAATAACAATATATATATATGGAGTGTTCTAAGTGAATATAACCTGGTAAATGAAAAAACCGAAAATATTTTTCCATTTTTATCCTATGATAATCCGATAAAAAACCCCCGTTTTGGCTTTATTGGGCCGACGGGGGTTCCTTCCGTTTTTGATCTAATTATTATTCAGCAGTTTGACAGTCATCTTGGCCACTTCTTCCATTTCCCTGGTACGTCCCCTGCTCATCAGGTTGTTAACAGCGGTACCTGGGGCAAGTCCCTCGAAGAGTACCTTGTAGATTTGATCAGTTATAGGCATTTCAACAGCATACCGCGCGGAAAGCTGGTGGGCGGCACGAGTTGTGCGGACACCTTCTACTACCATATCAACCAACTCTAAAGCTTCTTCAACCGAACTTCCTTTACCGATGGCAATACCTGCCCGCCGGTTGCGGCTGTGCATGCTGGTGCAAGTAACAATCAAGTCGCCCACGCCGGCCAAGCCGGCAAAAGTAAGCGGGTTGGCGCCCATGATTACGCCTAGACGGGTGATTTCCGCCAAACCACGTGTCATCAAAGCTGCTTTAGTATTGTCGCCAAAGCTTAAGCCTTCAGCAATGCCCGTACCCAAAGCGATAATATTTTTCAGCGCGCCGCCCAGCTCCACTCCGAGCACATCTGGATTGGTATAAACTCTAAATCTATCACTCATAAATAATTCCTGTACATACTCGGCGGTTTCCAACCGGTATGACGCCGCCACTACCGCTGTTGGAAGCTCCCGGCCGACTTCTTCAGCATGGCTGGGGCCGGACAGGCCAGCATATTTTTGCAGTAGTTCCGTACCGGCTTCCTGAGCAAAAACTGCCGACATACTGCTAAGGCTCGTTTCTTCAATGCCTTTAGCAGTATTAACATATATCGTGTCATTTTTAAGAAAAGGACGGCTTTGGCGTACGACCTCGCGAAAAGCATGTGACGGCACACCAAAAACAACTACCCTGGCTTTCCGGAATGCTCGCTCCAGATCAACAGTAACTTCAATATTCGGATGAATCGCCACGCCGGGCAGATAACGACTGTTTTCCCTGGTTATGTTTATTTCTTCAGCCAACTCCGGCCGGCGGGCATACATTATAACCCGGCGCCCCTTCTTGGCAAGAAGCGCCGCCAAGGCTGTAGCCCAACTCCCGGCGCCGATAACTCCGACATGTTCCTTCACCCGTTTTACCTCCTGTTGCTTCAATCTAATAATATGTCAGTATTTTAAAATAACTTCCTCACTCTGGACTCTGTCCCTGCAAGCAACCGCTTCATGTTTGGAATATGTTTATACACCGCGATAATGGCAATAAAAACACCCAAAGCCAGATAAGGCCGCTCCAGGTGAAAAGCAAGCATAAGGAAGGGTATTGAAGACACTGCGAGAACAGAGCCTACCGATACATATCTAGTGACAACCACGGTAAAAACCCAGATTGCCGCGGCTATAGCGCCGACAGGAAGGGAGATGGCGGCAATCACGCCCACCCCGGTGGCAACCAGCTTACCACCTTTAAAGCCCAGGAAAATAGGCCAACTGTGTCCGGTCAGCACCGCCATGGCTGAAAGGGCCACGAGTACAGGTCCGCCAAAGTGCTTAGCCAAAATGACCGCCAGCACCCCTTTACCGAGGTCCCCCGCCAGGGCTACGACCCCAGCCACCGGACCGGCGTTGCGCCACACATTGGTAGTGCCGACATTGCCGCTTCCCAGGTTACGTATATCAATCCCTTTCCAGTAACGGGCTGTCAGATAACTGGCGGGAATAGAGCCAATTAAGTAGCTAGCCAATACAACCCAGAAATATTGCACGATATTAACTTCCTTTCAATTTAGCAAACCGGTTATCATTCTCTACTGTTCTTCTTTAGAGCGCCTGCGCAAGCCGAACCAAATCGGTGTTCCTTCAAATCCATAAGCGTTTCTAAACTGGTTTTCCAGGTAACGGCGGTAGGAAAAATGCATCAACTCCGGGTCATTGACAAACAAGATGAACTTAGGCGGTTTAACCCCGCCCTGTGTGGCATACATAATTTTCAACCGCCTGGTCTTGTCTCCCGGCGGGGGATTTTGCATGACAGCTTCCTTGATCAGGCTGTTGATGTTAGGAGTGCTTAACCTCATGGAGTGCTGCCCTGCGACAAAATCAACCTGTTCCAATACTCTGGGCACGCGCTGTCCGGTTAGCGCTGAGGTAAAAACGACCGGGGCATATTGCATAAAACTTAACTCATCACGTATTTTTTTAGTAAAGCGGTTCATCGTGCGGTCATCTTTTTTAATCAGATCCCATTTATTTACCACTATTACCAATGCTTTTCCCGCTTCATGGGCATATCCGGCGATGCGCTTGTCCTGGTCTGTAACACCTTCAACGGCATCCAGCACAATTAATACGACATCGCTCCGGTCAACAGCTCTTAACGCTCTAATCGCGCTGTATTTTTCCGCAAGTCCGCCGACCTTGTTTTTACGCCGCATGCCAGCTGTGTCGATGATGACATAAAGCCTGCCGTCCCGCTCAAAAGGAGTATCGATAGCGTCGCGGGTAGTACCGGATATTTTGCTGACAATTACCCGCTCCTCGCCTAAAATGGTATTGACTAAAGAAGACTTGCCCACATTGGGGCGGCCGATCACCGCGATCTTGATTGTGTCTGCCGGGTACTCATCCTCACCTTCCGGAGGAAGCAGTTCAACCAGCCTGTCCAGCAAGTCACCAGTGTTGAGACCTTCCGCCGCCGACACTGGAACCGGCTCCCCCAGACCCAGACGATAGAACTCATATAGCTGGGTTTGGGAATTAAAATTTTCAATCTTGTTAGCAACAAGTATAGCCTGCTTTTCCGAACGGCGAATGAGCGTGGCCGCTTCTTCATCATCAGGATTCAACCCTGCCCTGGCGTCAACAACAAACAGTATTACATTGGCCTCCTGTATGGCGAGCTCAATCTGTCGACGGACCCCCCGGTTGATTTCCCCGTTTTCCTGAAAATCCAGCCCTCCTGTATCCACCAGGGTAAAACTGCGGCCTGCCCATTCGGCATCCAGATAAAGACGGTCTCTGGTTACTCCAGGCTCATCTTCAACTATAGCCACCCGGCTGCCGACAATGCGGTTAAAAAGGGTTGACTTGCCCACATTGGGCCGCCCCACTATTGCTACTACCGGTTTGGGCACCGGCCTTCACCTCCCAAATAACTTGGCCATTCACAGGTTGGCGTATGGCAGCAAGACTTCAATCAATTGCCGTGGACCGTCAGCCACTGCAATCGGTTTTTTCAAGCGCCGGGAAAGCTCCGGCAAAGTCATTCCATCTAAGAATACTTCTTCATCTTTTTTAAACATTACCGCCGGAAGCACAAGGAGATCCCCGATCTTGCCGGGATCAAGCTGGGTGCTCAAATCCTGACCGGTAATCAAACCGGCTACAGTAATTTGCTTGCCAAAAAAATGATTATTGATAACTGAGATTGAAACATCCAGTCCTTTGATGTCATTAAGCACGTCCGCCACTGGCTTAAGCGCCTTTTCACCGAGAATGCCGGTAGCTAAAGTAGCCTTGAGTTGGGGTGCTCTTTGGGGCAATCTTGTTTTAATAACCTCCCACTCATCCTGAAAAAGACGGGTTAAACCAACCCCGTTTTCCACCTGGGGAAATCCGGCATATCTTTCCGCGTTGGGAATTTGTTCACCGGACAACAGGTAAAATTCATCCGAAGCGAAAACGAACGGGTTTTTCAGCCGTTCAATACAATCGTCCTGCTTACGGGTAACCCATTGTACCAATCGCGCCGCTTCATCGATATTGAAAACCCGCAGTGGAAAACAACCCTGTCTGAACCTGGTCAGTCCAACCGGCACCAAAGCCATGGAACTGACTGCCGGCCATAGGCTAACCAGGTCGTCTAAAGTCCTTTCAAGCTCTTTTTTATCATTTATTCCGGGACAAAGCACTACCTGGGTATGCATTTCTATTCCTGCCCCGGCCAGGTATTTAAGCTGTTCTAAAATCAACCCGGCTTTTTTGTTTCCAAGCATCCGCTCTCTTAATTCCGGGTTAGTCGTATGAACCGATATGTACAAAGGACTTAGCCTTTGTCTGGCAATCCTTCGCAATTGATCATCCCGCAGGTTGGTAAGAGTAATAAAATTACCGCTTAAAAAAGAAAGCCGGTAGTCGTCATCCTTTAAATAAAGCGTCCTCCGCATGTTGGGAGGCATTTGGTCAACAAAACAAAAAAGGCATCTATTAGCGCATTGGACTGTGGGTCCGAAGTTACCCGGGCCGAAATCAATGCCCAGAGGCTCGTCATAATCTTTTTCAACATCCAGATCCCAACGGGTGCCGTCTCGCTTCGCTATAATGATATCCAAACTTTCGTCAGTTTCTAAAAAACGGAGGTCTATTAAATCCCGCACTTGTTCACCGTTTATCCGTACTATCCGGTCACCCGGTTCCAGCCCAAGTTCACCGGCAATACTGCCCGGTTCCACCCTGAATACTTCCAACCCCAGTTGCCTCATGGGGCAACCCCTCCCAGCCGCTGTTCTCAAACCATTATCTATAAATTCCATAATATAGTCAAGTGAGTTTTCCTGTCACTTCTTTTTGATCACTTACTAATTGGCTTAGAGAAACATATATCTTTTTGAAACAGGCAATAATAATTGCTCTTCCCAGCGGGGCTAACAAGGCGGAATGGCATAAACGCCAGCCTGTTCGAACAAAGCTGTTCTCCTTGAATTTAATATTCACTAGATATAGCTCATCCGGCGCTCGTTTAAAAATACTAATAATACTTTCGATCAAACGGTTGATCAATTCACGATCACCTTTAACGGAGAGGGCAAATATCTTATTTCCTTGTTTGTCTTCTCCCAGGGATATTATAACGCCTTCACTATTTTGGTTTGAATTCATGAAAGGAAGATTCCACAATACGCTTACTGCAGACTCTTTCCCCTCCGGCAGCATGCCTGAATGAATCGCGCCGGCCAAACCGGCGATAGGGAATTTACTGCTGCTGAAGTATAGTATTTTTTTCAACGTTACCACCGATTGTTTTTTTAACTTTCCGGACCAAATTAATAACCTGTAAATAAGCCGCCTGGGTGCCCAGGGTGACTATCGGACGCCCGATCTTTGTATAACCGCACCGTCTGGAAAGATAACCGCCTAATTTCATTGTCCAATTCACATTTTTCATTACGTCAACCAGTAAATATTCTTCCTGCGGTATATCAAAAATGCCGGCCAAACCTTTGAAAACGCTTTGAAACACAAGCGGCCTGCCGCGACACGCTGAAAAATATATCTCATTCCCGGATTCATCCAGACCCATAAAAAAAATATGCCCGTGCTCATCGTTTTCCTGCCGGTCATAAAATGGTATTTCCCAGAATTCTTTTAGGACAGGCACACGGTCCACGGGTAATAAACCCAAATGGATTGAAGCGGCTGTGACCGAGGAATGCGCGCCGCCGTAACAATGGTAGATTATTTTCATCGATTTATGCTCCTCTAATGCCGGATAATTATAAGGGTTCCGTTCTCCAAATCATGCACCGTCGCGTCCAGCATTCTTGACAAATAAAGGGCTATCTTTTCTTGTTTTTCTTCGTCTCTGGCAAAAAAAATGGGGGCGCCCCCGCCGACTTCCTCCATATTAAGGGTGATTACAGCTAAGATTGTTCCCGAAGGCGCGTTAAGCAATTCATCTCACCTTCTTCTCAACTGACTTGACGCTTGGTTCGCATTTAGCGGCTTGCTCCTGGCGCTCTCCAGCACCGGCGTGAGTTTTATAGCGGCAATTAACTTTTCGATGTCCTTATGTACAGGTACAATATAAAGCCCAACATCACCGGTATCCGGGTTCTTCCTGGCTAGAGGGGTAAATTCAGGCAAGTCCACATCTTTCTTTGTTCCCAAGAAAACCGCCGCGGTAAAGGCAATCGCCGTCCGCTGTCCGATATCGTGAATAGTGGCACGCGCGTTGCTATCTCTGGGTTTGATCCTCACAGCTAATCCGTCTCGCAATATTTTATCCCGCATTGACTTTAGGCCAATATTAACCAAGCCAATCTCGTCAACTTTTAAGATGCCCTCCTCAAAGCTCAATCTTGCAGGTACAACATCACATATATCACCGATTAACTCGCCCGACATAAAATAATAGCTGGCGTAGAGCATGAGGAAGGCTGCGAATACCGCGGCCGGGATGCCGCCAAACTGGGCGGCAAAAGCGGTAATGAGGGATGTCCCCATCACCAGATAGTTCCTTGCTTCAAAAGTCCTCGCTATTCCTTCGATGTAGTCCAGACCTCTTTTTACCAATTCTGTTTTCTCCAGGCTTTCCAATGTTTGCCGCTCCACATTGCGAATTTCCCGGAATTGCTGCGCGGCCAATGATAAAAAAGTCACTGCCACAAAATCGGGTTTCAATAGAGCGGGAACAGCGACCGCCCCCAAAGCGGAAGCAATTAAGCCAAGTGCCGTATGGGTCAGATAGCCGTGCGGGTACCCGGGATATTGACGGTAGTCAATCCGCAGCAAAATGATTCGGGACGCAGTGCCGGCTAGGACACCGATCAATATCACAGCCAGGTAATCAGGATAATAATGTGACAGTCCCGTCACCCCCTGCAAATAATCTCCACTCCATGGCGAACGGCCGAACAATTACGCCGTTGGCGCCCTTTGGGTATACAACGCGGCTCATGTTCGGCGCCATAATTGTTTGAGCTCTGAGACCGGACTGCGGCGCGCCGCTAGTCCGGTCTCATTTTTCGAGTGGTTCTGATATCGGCGCGTTAGTAAACATGGTAGGCAGACAACATTAGTCCTTTGTCAGGTCATCTTTCCGTTCTCTCAATACTTCGTTCACAGTGGAATCGTTACTCGAATCATTAATTTTTGCTTTTGGGTTTTGCTTGCCAATTTTACGCGCAGCCACGCGCGGACCCAGGAAGCTGTTAAATTCCCTGCCGAAGCCTGTCAGTCTTTTTTTTGCGTTTTCCATGCCGCCGGAACTGATTAATAAGAATGCCAACCCTCCAACTATCGTCAAGCCAAGGATCCACCCCAACGCCTTCCATGCTCCGGCCGTCGTCCCGGACGGCCTATTTGTGATAGGCGCTCCAGGCGCGCCTGGTGTGGGTGCGGTTGGTGAAACACCGAGCACCACGGGAATAGCTTCAGCAAACATCGACATGCCCGCTTCTGCTTCTTCTTTGGTATTTGTGTGTGTACCGGCTTCGATCAACAGCGCTGTCGGCGTTAGATCCTGATTATAGTCGCCTTTTCCGACAAAAATCTCCTTTACTACCTTAGGGTGCAGTTCGTTGGCAGAAGCCATCATCTGTTTTGCAAAATCCATATTAGCGGACATTCTCGGGTTTTCCCGGCCAAGCACCAGACGAAGCTTAGCAACATTTTTGCCATCTATTTTTGACCGGTAGTAATTTGGGTCAGGAACCCCGTCCCGGTGCACGTCAAATATAGCCGACGGGTTTGTCTTCAATAAATTAGTGGCCGTCCTGCGGGAACGTGTATAGGCGTTGTTATCATGCGGATCATGGGGCGTCTGATCATAGTTGACTTGAAATCCTTCCCCTTGAAGCTTATCTACCATCGTTTTGCCAACCTGATATATGCCACCTTTAAAGGGAATCGCCTCAGTACCGTCCGAAGGGACATAAGATTCATCCGTATGAGAGTGGTATACCGCAAAAGTGCCCTTGTTCTTCTCTGCCAGGTTTTTAACTACCGCCGCACTTAGACCGGCGTAAAATTCATTATAAGCTAATATTTGTGAATCCATGCCCAGGAATTTCGCTTCAGCCTTGTCCCCTTGGACACGTTCCACCCGGTAATGCTTGCCCTCCGATGTGTATAATTCATCTCCCGTTGAAGCTATTCTGGCCATTTCGCTGATAGTGGTTCCCTCTTCATCAACGATAGTGGTATATCGGCCGATTAGATGATCCGGTGTTTCTTTATTAAAAAAACCTGCGGCTGTAAAAGCCGGCCTTAGTAAAAGACTATTAAAGTGATAATATAATAAAGCGCCGGCCAGCAGCACCATGACGCCTAGCCCAATGATGATTTTATTCTTTTCCTTCATGTTTATCGACATCCTCCTTTCTCTTTTTATCGCTAAAAGCGCTACTTTCAGCTTCCCTGTGCATGTTTTGGCTGCTTTCATCCGAAACGCCGAGTTCCGGTTTTTGCAGTCCTTGCACCAGTCCGTGCGGTCTTCCTTCGGCACTCGGTCCACCGGACAATCTTTCAAACGATTCACCAATAACTTCAGCCAAAAGAATCGCCACAATACCGGCTAGAATAATTGTGTCGAAAGCGCCGCCGCCACCTATGGCAACATTATAATTACCCGGCGCGCCATTTCTTAATAGCCAGACATAGTGAAATATATCAACTAATAGTACGCCCAGAGTTGCGGAGATAAATGCCGCCCGCCGGGATCTGCCGAAAATGTAAGCGACAATCCCGCCTACCAGCGGGTAGAGATAAATCGCATCCAATATTGCATAACGTCCAGCCGGCTCAACGGTGGAACCGGAATTTACCAGCGAGCCGATTATGTATACGGCTATCGCCGTTACTACCGCGCCGATGACAGCCCTGCTCCATTCCTTTGCGGTGCCAGCCTTAGCCAAAAGGTATATTGCCAACCCTATCGGCACCAGCGCGCCCCCAACGTTAATTGAAGTGTTAAAAGGAGCAAAAGGTATGGGAATATTAATATAACTGCCGATAATGATTGCGGCAATGACGAGCAGCGCGCCACGATCGGACAGTCTCATCCGGTCAAGAGCGCGTTGGGCCAACCCAAGATAAATAACTATCGATCCAATCAGCAAAAGGGTGATACCTACCGGGAATCGCTCCAAAGTAATCAGCCTCCTCATATTTAGGAATAACATTGTTATACTGTCCATTCAATTTAAAAATATTCAAATTGAATCGTTATCAAGGAATAAATTTGCTTTTGATGACCTTTGGCATATAACGCGTAACGCGGCTCATGTTCGGCTCCATATAAAACTGTTCGCAGCTAAAAAAAACCTGTGATAGTCTTGCACATATCACAGGTTTTCTTCTTAATTTCAGTATTCTATTTATCTTAATTTCTTACTTAAAAAGAACTAATCTTTTTTCTCAAACACGTTGCCGACCATGTCACCTATGGTAATAACTTCATTGTCGGTTTCTTGTCCCATGGCACTGGAATAATCACGTGATTCCCGCTCCTGTTTTTCCTTGGTGACTTCTCTGATTGATAAGCGTATACGCTTATCAGCCTTATCTACACTTAATACTTTGACGTTTACCTCTTCACCTTCGGTTACTACTTCTTCAGGTTTGGCCACGTGCCGGTCAGCCAGGTGAGATATGTGTACGAGTCCTTCCACACCAGGTTCAAGCTGAACAAATGCGCCAAAAGGTGCAAGACGTACAACTTTTGCTATAATGATACTACCGACGGGATATTTCTCATCTACACTGTCCCATGGATTTGGCAGCACTTGCTTTAAGCCTAATGATATTTTCTCATTTTCCCGGTCGACTTTTAGAACCATCACTTCCAGTTCATCGCCGACTTTTACTACTTCGGAAGGATGGTTAATCCGGTACCAGGACATTTCGGAAATGTGCAGGAGGCCGTCTACACCGCCGATATCAACAAAAGCTCCAAATTGAGTCAAGCGGCGCACAGTACCTTTGACAATTTGCCCTTCTTGCAAGTTTTCAAGCATTTCCTGACGAATGCGGGCATAATCTTCCTCAAGCACTGCTTTACGCGATAAAATTACTTTTTTCCTGCCACGGTTTATTTCTATCACACGGGCAGTAATTTCCTGCCCCAGGTATTTAGAAAGGTCTTCAACATAACCACGTTCAACCAGGGAAGCGGGTAAAAACGCCCTCGCTCCAACATCCACCAACAGACCGCCTTTAACTACTTCACGGACTGTTCCATTTATAGGTTCTTGGGTGTTTAACGCTTCTTCCAGTTTAGCCCAAGCTTTTTCAGCATCAGCTTTCTCTTTGGATAGAATTAGCTTCCCTTCGTTGTCCTCTGCCTTCAAAACGCATACCTCTATTTCATCCCCTACCTTGACAACGTCTTGGGGGGAAGTAACTTCACAGCAGGACAGTTCCCTGATGGGAATAACTCCTTCCGATTTCGCGCCCACGTCGACCATTACTTCATCCTGTCCAACGTGAACCACTACTCCTTTGACAATTTCGCCATGCCGTAGCGCCTTTACCTCTACAGCATCCTTCATGCCTTCTTCAGCACTGACCATCTCTTCATTGTCACTCATTCGTCTTTTAACCTCCTCTATAATCCAGTCAGGCGTGGATGCACCCGCTGTTAACCCCGCAACTTTCGCTCCCCGAAACCAAGACTGCTTCAGATCAGCCGCTGTTTCGACATGATATGTTGTTTTACCCGATTTCCGGCAGATATCAACCAGTTTCCTGGTATTTGCGCTGTTTATTCCTCCGGCTACAACCATCACGTCAACTTGACGGGCTAGTTCCAGGGCAGCTTGTTGCCGCTCTGCTGTAGCACTGCAAATTGTATTGAATACTTTTATTTCAGCTGCTGTCTTACTAATAGCCTCAACGGTTGATTTAAAATTATCCAGAGATTGCGTGGTTTGAGCGATTATTCCTATCTTGCCGGTCAATGACAAAAGACTTGATTCGTCGGCGTTCTCTATAACCAAGCCCTGCTCACCGGTCCAACCTATTATGCCGCGTACTTCCGGGTGGTTTTTGTCTCCAACTACCACCACTTGATAACCTTTCGCGGTGAGGTCACGTGCAAGAACATGTGCTCTGTGCACAAAGGGGCAAGTGGCATCCACAATATTCAAACCCCGGGCTCTAGCTGTTTGCAAAACGGCAGGCTCGACACCATGAGACCTGATTATAAGCGTACCGGTATCTGCTTCCACCGGATCCGAGATTTCTTTAATACCCATTTCAGCCAGTCGAGCCTGTACTTGCGGATTGTGAATTAAAGGACCCAGGGAATAAACCGGGCCGGCTCTCTCAAACACTGTTGCTCGCGCCATTTCAATAGCTCTATTCACACCGAAACAAAACCCGGCTTTTCCGGCTATACGCACTTCCATACTAACACCGCTTTTATCACAAGAACATTCGCTACGCAACCTTAAATTTCCTTCAAACTATTTTTACAATTTTTAAGTAATTTTTATTAAAGTTTATCTAATAGTTCAGCTATTTGGTCCATTATACTATTACTGACCTTTTCCATATCCGCTCGTGAAGTTTTTGCGTCTGTTTTATAAAACACCGGTTTGCCGATATTTACCCTTACTTTGCCAAAAAACCCCCTTGAACCTTTAATGGCAACCGGCAAAAATGGCACACCTGCTTTCAAAGCCAACATAGCCGCACCTGGATGCGGCTTTAACAATTCGCCGGTGCGACTTCTTGTACCTTCAGGGAAAACGCCTACAATTTGACCTTCCTCCAACAGTTTCATCGCCGTACGGATTGCTGTCCGGTCTAACTGATCCCGTCTAACCGGAAAAGTGCCTACAGCACGGATGAACGTGCTAAGCAAAGGGATATCAAACAACTCTGATTTGGCCATGTAATTAATTCTCCGGTTGATGGCGCAACCAACTATAACCGGATCCCAGTAGCTAGTATGGTTTGAAACCAGCACCAGTCCGCCTTCCGCCGGAAGGTTGGACAACCCGTGGATTTCCCAGCGTCTTAACACTGCTAGAACAATCCGGCAAACAAACCGGGCCAAAATATAGACCATATATTCTTTACCTTTCCGTTAAAACCCGATCTTTAATCATCTTAACAACCTTCTCGGCAGTAAAGGAAGAACAGTCAATAATCTCTGCGTCTGGAGCCGGAGTCAAGGGATCAGCCTCCCTGGAAGTGTCTATTCTATCTCTTTCTAGTATTTCCGCCTCCATCTGCTCCTGATCAACATGGTAGCCTTTTGCGAAAAGCTCCTCCCTGCGTCTTCTCGCTCTTTCTTCAGTAGACGCGGTAAGATAAATCTTGATCCGGGCGTCCGGGAGAACCACCGTTCCTATATCCCGCCCTTCCATAACCACACCGCCTTGTTTGGCCATTTCCTTTTGCAGCTTTACCAAATGCTTTCTCACTGCGGGAATACTGGCAGTTAAAGAAACATTCCTAGAAATGTGCGGACTCCTAATTTGTTCAGTAACATCCTCACCGTCCAGCAATACTTTCAAGTTATGATCATCCCCGGCTATGAGTTCGACGGAGACGGCTGCCGCCATTTCACCGACGGAAACCGGCTCATTCAGGTCCAGTCCTTCTCGAAGAGCCTTTAACGTGACTGCCCGGTACATTGCGCCCGTATCTATATATAAATATCCAAGTTCTTTTGCGACCATTTTAGCTACTGTACTTTTGCCGGCCCCGGCGGGTCCGTCTATAGCGATATTAGGCTTTGGATCCATAGCCCCTCCAGGAAACATACTTAATTTTACAACATAGTTACTTCGACATATTTGAGTTTTCCCCTTTTTTTTAAAAAAATAGACACGCCGTTACCTTGGTTTAAAAGAATAATTAGTTGTTACCCGTTATTACATCAAATAGTATCTTAGGTAAATTATTCCCAGAATATATTATTCTACATGTATAATTTTTAATACCTGTAAAAGAAGACGCTTTTTTACTGTGTGCTTTGTCGCTTTATATCTGTCGCTCTTTTTATCAATTCAGCTACTACAGTCTCCTCTTTCTTAATATGTTCGCCGAGCATTTGTACGATTTGATAACCATACTTCAGGATCGCTTCTTTATCAATATTCCCCTCCAGTGGTTGAACCGGCCATGATCTATTAAAATTCTTCGGGGTCTCTTCGATATTAATATTCTTTGAAGTAGAAATAATTTGTGCCGTAATGTGTTTTAAATTTTTTTCCTTGTCAGGCATATCTCCTATTGATTTAATGAAGCCATCAAAGGCTTCGTAAAGAATTTTATGCTCATCGTACATACCGCTAATAAATATTTTACCGTTCTCATCAACACTAGCGGCCTTTGGGTAAACAATCAAATCTTCTTCTTTAAAATGAGGTATTAAAACATTTTTTATCACCGTGGCAAACTCTATTAACTCCCAGATAACATTTTGGCCTGCTCCACCGTACTCTATATCCTTTAAGTTTCCTTCCAATTTTGGTAATATCCTTATTATTGCCATGTGTTCTTCGTGAAACTTATCTAACCAAAGCATTTGAAAGTCCTCCATTAATTTCTCAATAAATTAAGCATTAACCGCGTGATCTGTTATGTCTATTTTTCGTTCTTTGTTATTTAATTACTCTGTTAATGTAATTGAACTAGTTGGGCAACTATCTTCACAAGCTCCACATCCGAGACAGGCTTCCGGGTGAACAACTGTGGAAAAGTCGTTTACTTCAAATACCTTTGGATCTGCCGGACATACCTCATAACAGGTGGCGCAAGCAATACACGTTTCGCTGTTTACTATTGGATGCATTATTGTTTGACCTCCAATGAAATACAGTTATTTTGAAATCAAAGAATTTTGTCTTATAACACAGAATTAATTGTTTATCATGTAAATGGTTGTGAATATTCTGTTAATTGCTATCACGCTTCTTTAAACACTTTACAACTAAGCAAGCTCACCTTAGGAAATACTTAAAGCGGAGAATAAGTTAATGTCCTTTATAAACTACATATTTGTAATTGATTAGCATCATTAGCTAATATCATTGATTTAGATATAATGTCCGTGATACTACTAAGTTCTTTAGTCATACAATCCAATTCATCAGGAGTAGCTTCGACCGTTAAGTTTATAATACCACGATCACATTTAGAATAAGGAATTCCACTGCGAAGTAAAATTAATGAACCATATTTCGTTAATATTTGCTGTACTTTGGGTGCATTTTCTGATTTCTGATTAACTAAAATACCAATAATACAAACATGTTTTTCCATTATTTTCCCTCCAATTAGATTTCCTTTTTATTTAATATGACCATTGGTGTTAACTAGCCTGAAATAGGGTTCTTAACTACCAGTACTTGAAGCTCTTCGCCTGGCAACGTTTTAAGGCCATGTGGCGTACCTTTTGGGCTAAAAACTATATCTGTCGCTCCAATATATTCTTCTTCATTCCCAATTTGGATAATGCCTTTACCCTTCATCACATAAAAGAAAATATCGACAGAGGCTTCGTGTTTTTCCAGGACTTCACCTGATTTAAGAAGAATGTTCATAATGACAAATGATTTATTCTCTAAAATTTTTTTAGCTGTGATACCTTTTGGTGTTATGAATGTGGCGATATTTTCCAATCTAACCAGTTTCATGGAAACCCACCCCCTCTTAACGATAGATAATTTTGTCATTGTTACGGTATTAATAATTATTAATCATAATTGTCCAAGTCTCAATACTTTTAATAAATGGTATTTGATAACGTATATATTAGATTATAACAAACACCATAAATTCTTAGCAAGATAGACTAGTGACGCTCTCCAAATCGAAGCTTTTTAATTAAGTCACGAAATTATTATTATAATACAGTTCAATAATCATTTAAGGATACTTTTTATAATTGTTTCAAACCCTGGGAATGACACATCAATACATTCCGCTCCGCGCACCACGGTTTCCCCTTCCGCCGCCAGTCCGGTTACAGCCGCAGCCATAGCGATGCGGTGATCGCCATGACTCTCACATACTGCGCCTTTAAGCTGACGTCCGCCTCGAACTAAGAGGCCGTCCGGCAGTTGTTCCACATCGGCCCCAAACATGCCCAGCATTGCCGCGACGGTGGCAATCCGGTCGCTTTCCTTAACTTTTAACTCAGCAGCGTCCTTAATTATGGTAACTCCCCCGGCCAGCGCCGCGGCTACCGCCAAAACAGGCACTTCATCAATCAGGCGGGGAATGGTTTCACCTCCGACAGTCACACCGGATAACTTTCCTGTATAGCGTGCCCTGATGTCCGCAACCGGCTCTCCGCCTTCATCCCGCCGGTCAAGCAACTCAATGTCGGCGCCCATCTCCCACAGTACATCCAGTATTCCGCTCCTGGTAGGGTTTACCCCAACCCCCGGCAGGATGATGTCCGATCCGGGAACCACAGAAGCTGCAACAATGAGAAAGGCTGCTGAAGAAATATCTCCTGGAACAACTACCTTTTGTCCTTTGAGACAAGGGCGGCCGCTTAACCAAACATGATTGCCGTTAACCTCAACATCGGCGCCAAAGTATTCCAGCATTCTCTCCGTATGATCCCTGGAGCGGTACGGCTCAGTCACTGTCGTCGCTCCCTTCGCATACAGGCCGGCCAGAAGCACTGCTGACTTGACCTGGGCACTGGCCACGGCGCTATTCAAAAAAAAGGGGGTTAGATTACCGCCTCTTACTGCCAGGGGAGCCAGGTTCGAGCCCTGTCTTCCCTCAATTTGCGCGCCCATCTGACCCAGCGGTTCGGTGACCCGGGCCATCGGACGGCGCCGCAGGGAAGCGTCACCGGTAATTACGCTGAAAAACGGCTGACCCGCCAGAATCCCCAGGAGTAACCGCATAGTTGTGCCTGAATTGCCGGCGTCCAGGATATCTTCCGGTTCAGCAAGACCATCCAGACCCCGGCCGTGTACCTTTACCACAGCGTTATCCGGACCTTCTATTTCAATGCCCAGCTTTCTCATGCAGTCAATCGTTGACAAACAATCTTCTCCCGGAAGAAAATTCTCGATCAACGTGTCACCTTCAGCTATTGCTCCGAGCATTACCGCCCTGTGTGAGATCGACTTGTCTCCCGGCACCGAATATTTTCCCTTTAAAGCACCTGCCGGTTCGATACGCAGGTCCATTTAAATTCACCTTCCCCAAAAAAATATTATTAATTCAAACTATCAAGGCCAGCATCTATTTCTTTCTGACAGTATATCCTTTTTCCTTAAGCACATTGAAGGCATTATCCTGCTCTTCCTGAGTAGCGAAACCCACTCTGATTGTTCCGCCTTCACCCTCACGCACCCGCAAAATTTCAATATCACTAATATTTATATCCGCATTGGCCAGGGGCGCGGCAAATGCAACGATAGCGCCAGGCTGATCGGGTACAGTGACTACAATTTCATAAAGGTTCGATAGATACCTGCTTGTCTTTGCCGGCAGGCCGGATCGGACATCTCTGGCGCTAATAAGCTTTTTCAGTATTTCCGCCCCTTCACCAGTTTCGATGATCTTTTCGTATTTGTTAAGTTCTACCTGGAAACTCCGGATCATGTTAATAACTTGCTCACGGTTGGCCAGCAAAATGTCCCGCCACATCGTCGTATTACTTGAAGCAATCCTGGTGGTGTCCCTGAATCCGCCTGCGGCAAGGGGCAAAATACTCTCGCCGCCGGGCATCCGGGCAACGGTATTAACCAGCGACGAAGCAATTATATAGGGCAAGTGACTGACCGCCGCTACTGCCTGGTCATGTTGTTCCGGGTCCATCTCGATTAATTTAGCTCCTACCCCGGCAACCAGCTTACCAACTTTGGTTACAGCGGCCGGAGGTGTTTCAGAAGTTGGAGTAAGAATGTATACCGCGTTTTCAAACAGATACGGGTCGGCTTCCCGCACTCCCGCCCGTTCGGTGCCTGCCATCGGATGACCGCCGACAAAGCATGCGCCGGACGGTAAAAGCTGCGCGGCGTCCCGCACAATGGCAGCCTTGGTGCTCCCGACATCAGTTACTACCGCAGCCGGGGAAAGGTATGGAATAATTTCTTTCAACACCTTTATCGTCACACTCACTGGAGTGGCGATAATGATCAGGTCAGCTCCATGCACACTATTTGTAATTGAATCGGTATAACGGTGAATGGCGCCGAGTTCACGGGCCAGGTACAGATTTTCGGCGGACGATCCTGAGCCAACCACTTCTCCAGCCAGTCCCCGCGCGCACAGCGCCATACCCAGGGAGCCGCCGATCAGGCCGACACCAATGATCGCAACCCGGTTAAAGTCGGGGTTCAAGGCATCTTCCTCCCAACTGCCGCTACAACTTGGTTTAACTCTGACATCATTTTGTTAAAATTCACCGGGGTAAGTGACTGGGGTCCGTCGCATAAAGCCTCGGGCGGGTTCGGATGTACCTCTACCAGCAACCCGTCGGCACCGGCGGCAATAGCCGCTTTGGCCATTGACGGGACGAAGCGCCATTTGCCGATGGCATGGCTGGGATCTACAATTACCGGCAAGTGAGAAAGATGTTTTACAACTGGGATGGCGGTCAGGTCCAGCGTATTCCTGGTATAATTCTCAAAGCTCTTGATGCCTCGCTCACACAGGATAATATTGTAATTGCCGCCGGACATTATATATTCAGCGGCCATCAGCCACTCCTCGATGGTAGCTGACGGGCCCCTTTTCAGCAACACAGGTTTATCTACTTTAGCCACTTCCCGCAACAGTGAAAAATTCTGCATATTGCGGGCGCCTATTTGCAAGATATCAGCGTAATCAGCGATCATCGGCACGGTGCGCACATCCATCACTTCCGTCACAATCAGGAGACCGGTGAGTTCCCGGGCCTCGGCCAGGAATTTCAGCCCTTCCTCCTCCAGCCCTTGAAAGGAATAAGGAGATGAACGGGGCTTATAAGCGCCCCCTCTGAGTATGGTGGCGCCAGCCTTTTTCACAATTTCCGCCGTTTCCAGGACTTGTTCACGGCTTTCCACGGCGCAAGGACCGGCTGCCACATGAACAGTATCACCGCCGATTTCCAGACCGCCTACCCTGATGACAGTTCCTTCTTCGTGAAAAGTCCTGCTGGCCAGTTTATACGGTTGTAAAATGGGTACAACCTTTTCCACACCGGACATAGCCTCCAAGCCAACGTCTCCAAGATGGGTCTTATCCCCGATTGCGCCAATAATAGTTCGTTCCACACCCTGGGAAAGATGAATCTGAAACCCCGCCTTTTCCAGCCTGGTTATTACCGCTTCTATTTTATCATCACCGGCGCGATGATCCATAACGATAATCAAAATAAACAACCTCCTCAAACTTTTAAAAATATAAAAGCATTCCACGGAGGAATGCTTAACCAGACCATAAGAACATCACTTATCGCCTCCCCGCCGTACTACCGTGCTTCTTTGTTTTTTGAGCGCCTGCGAGCGTTCCTCCAGGCGAAATATACCTGCCGTGACAACCATTCTACAAAATAAATATTTTTATAATACTAGCACACAGAACCCAATTATTGCAACTGGATTTTCTGAATCTATTTATGAAGCGCTGTCAAGCAACGCGGTTTTAAATTCCCTTGTCAGGTTCTCCACCGCCGTTCCGGCGGCTTGAGAACTGCCGCTATCGGCTATTAATTTAACAATGGCGCTTCCCACCACGACAGCGTCGCAATACCTGGACATCCGCGCCCCTTGTTCCGGGTCCGCGATACCGAATCCTATGGCCAGGGGCAATGAGGTATGGCTGCGCACCCTGCCGGTAAAGCTTTCTATGTCAGTCCCGATTTCCTTCCTGGCGCCGGTTACTCCGGTTACCGAGACACAATAAACAAATCCCATCGCCTTTGAAGCTATCCGGCTTAATCTGCGATCAGTAGTGACAGGCGAAACAAGAGGAATAAGGTCTAATCCTTCCTTTATCGCCAGTTCCATCAACGGACCCGACTCTTCCAGCGGCAAATCAGGCACTATTAAGCCGCTTACACCCGCGGAAGCGGCTTCAGCTATGAACCTATCCAACCCAAATCTGTAAAAGGGGTTGCAGTAGCCCATTAATACTAGAGGAGCCCGGCAATTACTCTTAATCTTTTTTACCGTATCCAGGATTTTAGCTAACGTTGTCCCGGCGGCCAGAGCCCGGCTGGATGCCTGCTGGATCACCGGACCATCAGCCAAAGGATCGGAAAACGGCACTCCCAGTTCAATAATATCCGCTCCCGCCGCATCCATGCGCAGCGCCAAATCTACCGTACTGGACAGGTCAGGGTCACCGGCTGTGATAAAAGTAATCAAGCCTTTTTTTCCTTCTAACCGCAGCTTGTCAAGACATACTTCAATGATGCTGTTGCTGTTCATATGTTCACCCCCGGTTCCCCCGCTACGGCGGGTATATCCTTGTCTCCACGCCCGGAGAGGTTTATCACTATAATCTTTTCAGGTGGAAGTGACGGAGCCAGTTTGACGGCCTCGGCTATCGCGTGCGAGCTTTCAAGCGCCGGGATGATCCCGTCAGTGCGGCAAAGCAATTGAAAAGCCGCCAGCGCTTCCGTGTCGGTGGCCGTCGTGTAATTCACCCGCCCGGTATCTTTCAGATAAGCGTGCTCCGGCCCGACACCCGGGTAATCAAGCCCGGCGGCGATAGAATGAGGTATTGTTATTTGACCGTCATCATTTTGTAAAATGTAACTGTATGAGCCGTGCAGCACTCCGGGGCATCCCCGGTTGAGCGTGGCGGAGTGCTCTGCAGTGGCCAGCCCGTGCCCCGCGGCTTCAATCCCGATCAGTTTAACTTCTTGATCAGCAAGGAAAGAGTAAAAAATACCCATAGCGTTGCTGCCACCGCCGACACAGGCCAGGACATAATCAGGCAGCCGGCCGGCAGTTTCCAGCACCTGCCGCCTGGTCTCCTCCCCTATTACTGACTGGAAATCCCTGACCATTTGCGGATATGGATGCGGGCCGGCGACCGAGCCAATCAGGTAGTAAGTATCCCTAACATTGGTAACCCAGTCCCTGATGGTTTCATTCATCGCATCCTTCAGAGTCCTGCTGCCGCTTGTCACCGGAACAACCTCCGCGCCAAGCAGGCGCATCCGGAAAACATTGGGACTTTGCCGCCTGATATCTTCCTCTCCCATATAAATAGCACACTTTAAACCAAACAGGGCGGCAGCCGTAGCTGTAGCCACTCCGTGCTGGCCGGCGCCCGTTTCCGCGATTATCCTGTTCTTGCGCATCCGGCGGGCCAGGAGAATTTGACCGATCGCGTTATTGATCTTGTGCGCGCCGGTATGGTTCAGGTCTTCTCTCTTGAGGTATATTCTCGCGCCGCCACAGTGTCTGGTCAGTCCTTCCGCAAAATAGAGGGGGGAAGGCCGGCCCACATAATGTTTCAGGTATCCCTCCAGTTCCTTATGAAACTGAGGGTCCTCAATGGCATCCGCATAAGCTTTTTCCAGCTCTTCCAGAGCCGGCATCAATACCTCGGGAATAAAACGGCCGCCGTAAGCGCCGAAGTATCCACGTGTATCCGGTAAAGTAATGCAATTGTCTGCTAAGTCAGACGAATTCTTCATCATTCTGACGCCTCCTTAATTACAAACCCTCCCGGACTCGCCCGCCTTTCAGTTGATTTAAGCCGGCGCCGGGATCCGGGCTGCGCACCAGGGCCTCGCCTACCAGCGCGGCGTGCACCCCTTTTTCCCGCAGTTTTAGGATGTCCTGATAACTTTTAATGCCGCTTTCAGAAACAACTGTGATCTGGTTATTCGTTATCAGGCTTCTCAGTTTAAAAGTCACACTGAGGTCGGTTTCAAAGGTCTTAAGATTGCGGTTGTTGATGCCGATAATAGATGCGCCGGTCGACAAGACATTAATCAGTTCTAGTTCCGTATGCACCTCCACCAGGCAAGATAGTCCCAGTCCGGCGGCTATTTCCTGAAACTCTTCCAATTGATCCTGTTTGAGCGCCGCAGCAATCAAAAGTATGGCGTCAGCGCCAAGAACACGTGATTCATAAATCTGAAAGGGGTCAATGATAAAATCTTTTCGCAAAACCGGTATGCTCGTTACCTTTTTAACCAAAGTTAAATGAGACGGGTGACCGAGGAAAAATTTTTCCTCGGTTAACACAGATATAGCGGACGCACCCTCGCGTTCATACGACCGCGCCAACTGTTCGGGTTCGTACTGATGCCGGATAATGCCCTTTGATGGTGAAGCTTTTTTGGCTTCGGCGATTATCGCCACCTGCCCGGGCAGTCGCAAGGCGGGGCCAAAAGGGCGCGGCGCAGGCAACGTCGGAATTACCGTTTGTAATGCTTCTATTGGTGTTTTTTCTTTAAGCGCAGCCAGTTCCAGTTCCTTGCTGGCAATAATTTTTGATAAGATCACTGAAAGTCCACCTTTATAATTCAGGTATTCAGAATCCAGGAGTCAGTAGTCAGAATTCGTATATATTCAGTGAAACCGGTATTAAGGCATGGTGTTATCACCGCTTACTCCAATGCTCCGCGCCGACAGCACCACGGCTCGCTTCGGACCGAACTAGCGGCGCTGCAAAGGCGGCGATAGGCTGGTTATGGGAGAAGCCTGTTATCCACTAAACTAGTTGTGCTCAGATTCGTAACGCTGGTAGCCCGCTGGTTTCGCGCCGCAGTTCGGTTACCCTCGCTTCGCCGGGTACTGTTACCGGCGCTCCGCAAGTCGTTCGCTAACGATAACACCATGCCTCAGCCAAGTTTACTGAATAGTTCCCAGAATTCAAAAAATTATGAAACGATAAAGCAATAACTCACCATTTTCACCTATCTAATGATGAAGCGAAGCCTCATGTGTATTTGACTCCTGACTCCTGACTCCTGACTCCTGATAATATCGCTTCAGTTGCGAGTTAAAAAGTTCTGCAAAATTTTATGGCCATGCTCAGTTAAAATTGATTCCGGGTGAAACTGGACACCTTCCACAGCGTACTTGCGGTGGCGAATACCCATAACCTCGCCTTCCTCGGTCCACGCGGTAATTTCAAAGCATTCAGGCAAGCTTTCCCTTTCAACGATTAGAGAATGGTACCTGGTTGCGGTAAAAGGTGAAGGTATTTCGTGAAAAAGCGAACCGCCGTCATGATGGTGAATAGGCGATGTCTTTCCATGCATCAGCCGGCTCGCCCGCACCACTTTACCGCCGAAAGCCTGCCCGATAGCCTGGTGCCCGAGACAAACTCCTAAAATTGGGATAACGCCGGCGAAGCGTTCAATGACTGCTAGTGATATACCGGCTTCGTCAGGGGAACAGGGACCGGGAGAGATAATAATGTGTTCCGGGTCCATTTTCACAATTTCATCACAGGTGATCTGGTCGTTGCGGTAAACCCGGACGTCTTCACCAAGTTCACCCAAATACTGCACAAGATTATAAGTGAACGAATCATAATTATCAATCATTAAAACCATTTACCCAACCTCCCTGAGGGTATTTAACAGCGCGCCGGCCTTGTTTATTGTTTCCTCGTATTCTTTTTCCGGGTCTGAATCAGCTACTATCCCGGCGCCGGCCTGGACATAAGCGCAGCCGTCATGGATGACCATAGTCCTGATAGCGATTGCCGCGTCCAGGTTCCCGGTGAATCCCAGATATCCTACCGCGCCGGCGTAAATTCCCCTACCGTCGGGCTCCAACTCATCAATTATCTCCATAGCCCGCACCTTGGGCGCCCCTGTTACCGTGCCCGCCGGAAAACAAGCCCGCAATGCGTCATAACAATTATTGCCGGATGACATCCGCCCTTTCACATTTGATACTATGTGCATGACATGAGAGAATTTTTCGATTTCCATAAAACGCGGCAATTCTATGCTGCCCGGCTTGCATACCTTGCCCAAATCGTTGCGTCCGAGGTCTACCAGCATCAGGTGCTCGGCTTTCTCCTTCTCATCGCCCAGCAATTCCGCCGCAAGCGCCCCGTCAGTGTCCTTATCTTTGCCGCGGGGCCGGGTTCCGGCGATAGGGCATGTTTCGACAATACCGTCTTCCACTCTAACCAGCATTTCGGGTGAAGAACCAATCACCTGGTATGCGCCGAAGTCAAGATAATAAAGATATGGCGAGGGGTTAAGCGCCCTTAATTTCCGGTAAACATCAAACGGCTCCCCTTGAAAAGGGATCCGGAAACGCTGTGACAAAACCACCTGAATGATATCCCCCGCCTTGATGTATTCCTTCGCCCGCGCCACTCGTTCAATAAATTTTTCCCGGGTCATATTTTTTTCAAACGAAGATGTAGTAATGTTTTTGATTTGTTTGTTCTCAATCGAAACGTTGCTTTTAACCGCATTGATCACGCTCTGCAGTTGGTATTCAACATTATCATATGTTTTATCGGGTTTTTCTCCCGGTATGCTGTTTACGATGATTTTCAAGGTATGCTTGACATGATCGAAAATTAACACTGTACTGGCAAAGATAAAGCTGCTCTCCGGAAGATCGGGGATGTTTTCCCGGGTGATATTTATCTTTTCAAAATGCCGGACTATTCCGTAGCCCAGGTACCCCACCGCGCCGCCGAAAAAACGCGGCAGACCTCCCCCTTTATAGACGCGATAGCTGGAAACAAGCTGTTCCAGGCTTGTCAGGGGCGATCCAGTTACCTTTTTAACGTCGCAACCACTGGTTATCCGTGACTCGTCTCCACTGGAGGTAAAGCTGATGAAAGGATCGATACCGATAAATGAGTATCGGGCCAGGTTTTCACCGCCTTCCACGCTTTCCAGCAAATAAGCCGGGCCTTTCGGTGATATTTTCTTGAAAATGCTGATTGGTGTGTCCATATCAGCATTTATTTCATAACAAACCGGAATCAGGTCATAATTTTGGCTCAATAACAAGTATTCATGCCTGTTCGGGATGTTCAAATTATCTACCCCCTTGGAAAAAGCAAAAACCGGCACTCAAA
The DNA here is from genome assembly GCF_029478095.1 of Pelotomaculum isophthalicicum JI. Taxonomy (NCBI): domain Bacteria; kingdom Bacillati; phylum Bacillota; class Clostridia; order Eubacteriales; family Desulfotomaculaceae; genus Pelotomaculum; species Pelotomaculum isophthalicicum. The sequence goes on from NZ_JAKOAV010000004.1 coordinate 26,056, forward strand.
TGAGCACCGGTTAACTTTTCAAATTAAATACCCGCGACTCATCTCAGCTCAACTTGTCTTATTCTCAACTCATCTAAACTTAACTATAAGTAAAATTAGCACAGCGGAAACCTTGTGTCAAGCATTTTTTTACAACCGTTATTTAGGGTTTGATTTTGGTGCATGAGCCAAGTAGTTCATAATATAAATGCCTAACTTACTCAAGATACTTGACAATCGATTCACCCAGCTTGGCGATAAGAAAACCATATCCAAAAAATCTCAAGGTTTTACCAATAGTCAAGTAAGAGAAAACCTTTGCTGGCTTTTGCCGCAAAAAGCCGGAAACAATCACCAATATTCTGTAAGGGAAAACTGGAAACATTGAAGCTACCACGAGAGCTAGTGGCCCATATTTAGAGAAAATATCCATTCCCTTAACTATATTATTTCGAGGCACATATTTTTCAATCACTGCCTGCCCCAAATAATATGACACATAATATGTCACTCCCAGACCAAGAACACTACCCAATACGCAATAGGACGCATACGGCAATAATTTGTTATGACTTACAAGCAATATTGGGACAAAAGCAATCTCCGGCCCAACAGGCAATATGATTGCGTTACCAAAAGAAAGTACAAACAGAAATAAACCCTGGTCATGGTTTTGCAGCCATTCCAAAATACCCACAAAATTCACCTTTATGCATATTACGTTATCACCATATACACGCCCCAAATGCTTTTCTCACTTAACACTCGGAACGGCCCTGTGCCCAAGTCCGATAGCCACCTCGTCCAGGTGCAGCAAACCTACCCCGAAAAACACCGCCACACTAATATGATCATCTTTTCGTGCAATTCCGATTTTTCCGCCGACATTTAGCCCCATTGCCTTGGGTATCAGCTGCGACAGCGCTTCCCTGGCCGCGCCTGCCACCGCTCCCTCGTCAGCATGCAGCTCTTTGATCAAACCCTCACGTTTTGAAGCTACCACGGCCCGTTCAATCATTTTGTTAACAGATAAAACAAAATCCCCCCCGCAATCAACAGCCGCTGTTTTAATCCCTTCGTTTGAAAAGCGTGCCTTATACTCCTTTTCCTGTTCCCTGCTCTCGGTCATTGCCATTTCAATAGCTATTCGCGCTATTTTCCGGCTTCCGTGAAGGGTCATGGCAGGTACCTCCTGTTCTTAAAAAATACCTATCGTTATTTTAAGTTATATTTCCTTTCCATCCACAAACGGAATTCCTTCATTTCCTCATAAATCCTATAGAGAATTCTTTCAATATCATTGTGACTCAGTGACAACGAAGCAGGATCGAGAACTTCAATTTTTCTAAAATCTTCCCTGGCGATAAAACGAATGATATTTTCCAAACTATCAGCTTTTATTGTCAGCACCAGAGGGGCGTAAGCTATTTCCGCGTTGGCAATATCATCATAAACTGTGTAAACCTCCGTACTAACATCAATATCAATAATTTGAATTCCTTGCATAGGCACGTTGCGAAAAACGGCAAGCTGCTGCTCCCTGGACTCCTCCGCCGCTTTATCCGTGGCTTTTCCTCCGAATAAAAAGCGTCCGGTTTTTCCTGTGCCTTTAAAATCAAGGCGAACCTTGACAAGAATTCCATTTCTATCAACGATGCCATCCCCGCTTTGGACTTTTGACAAGGAAATCTCCTCCTGTTTCTTTGGGTGCGCGCATGGATTAGGTAATTCTACTCCAATAACTAAAATCCTTCTTAACAAAGGCAATCTTTGTAACTATAATCCATTTGCGGCAGCCATATCTATATATGAACATCCAGATTCTCTTTGTCAAGTCCAGCCAATTTTTTTAGTAATTCCAATTCTTTATCACTCAGGTTGCGGTATTGTCCCGGGTGCAGGCCATCCAGTTTGACATTGCCCACGCGTGTGCGCAGAAGCCTTAAGACAGGATGGCCGATGTGTTCACACATCCGCCTGACCTGGCGATTGCGGCCTTCGAAGAGGGTTATTTCCAGAAGCGCTTTTTCGTCCTTAACTCCAGCCAGGTTAACCCGTGCCGGCGCTGTAAGCCCGTCTTCAAGGAAAAGTCCCTTGGCCATTTGTTCCAACTTTTTTTGGGGGGGTACACCATCCACACGGACTAAGTAAGTTTTTTGCACATGGTGCTTGGGGTGAGTCAAAGCGTAGGTCAAGTCGCCGTCATTCGTAAGCAAGAGCAAACCTTCACTATTATAATCCAGTCTTCCGACCGGATAAACACGCCCATTAAAGCCATCAAGCAAATCGGTCACTTTTTTTCTGCCTTTTTCGTCATCTACAGTGCTGACATATCCCCTGGGTTTATACAACGCTAAATAGTATTTTTTTTCTGCAAGTAATAGTTTCTCGCCGGAAACTTCAATCCTGTCTTTTGCTGGGTCTATCCTGGTACCCAGTTCGGTGACAACTTTTCCGTTTACTTTAACCATGCCGGCGGCGATCATTCCTTCGCAACTTCTGCGGGATGCGACCCCGGCCCGCGCCATAACTTTTTGAAGACGCTCCAATAGATTCACCGTCCCGGCGGCAAAAAAATAAGAACACCTTAGATGTCCTTAAAAAAGTTTATATAATAAACTAAATTTTGTCAAATGATTAAATCTCCGATTATATAACCCGGTTTCACAGATTTTTTCCAACTAAGCTGGTACCGCTTAGATTCAACAAAATAGAAGAAGGCATGCTGTCTATACATATGACTTCCCCACCGGTAAGGTTTACCCAGTCCTTAAATGGCAGCCAGAAATTACAGTTGCAGTTCGACAAACAAAAGGGAGCCTCATTTAATTGGCATTCGGTATTATTTATCATAACCGTTTTATTCCCTTCTGTAAAACTAATTAACTGATTATTTATCTCAACTGTGGCAGTGCTTGTTCCCCCCTGCACCAACTTTATTTCAGGGGAGAGGTGTAGCAAATCACCTATTTGTTCCATTGAAATAAAAGAAGTACCATCTTTTTCTAATGCAACCAAATGTGTTTTTTCAATATTACTCTTCCAACATGAGCCTGGTTCTTTGATTAATACTGCCACGTCGATCTTTTTCAATATTTTTCTTTCACAAAGTTCGGCCCAAAGCCGGCGGCCATTCTCCTCTTCGTTTAAACCGGAATATATGATTATTGGATTTGGAAGATTATTGACAAACCTTAAATCCATCGTGCCATAACTCACGCTGGCGTCGGTACCCAAAGGAGTGTAGTGCACGGGAAGGTAGTGCGGGTGTCTTTCAAGTATCGTAAGGCCGGCATCTGTTGCCACCTGGTAAAGAACTGTGGAAGTACGGCAAACACCGCCGCCAACTGTTAAATTATCTAGAATATCGTAACCGGTGATAAAACCTTTTTGTGTTGTCCTTTCTCCGACAACTTCGTTAAATGAAAATTCTTGTTCAGGATTCAACACATAACCGTTGACATAATTTGCCGCCACACCGGCATTATAGACATTTGCATACTCACCATAAAACAATATCGAACTGAAAGATATCTTTTGGTTTAAGCATAAATCAGATTCAGAAAGCTCGCAGGGTCTAATATTTAAAGGAATGATCTTTAACGGGATTGATTTTGGATCAGGTAAATTCTCCGGCGCGCCAATCAGCAATGCTTGCATTCTTTCGTCCCAGCCAATCGAATAGCCTAATTCTTCCGCCACCCACTTGGCGGGGAGAAAGACCTGGTTGTCTTTAAGGACCGGGGCGACATCCATCTTATAGCTTTTTTCATTGACAAGAAGAGTATAGCTATTCACAACAAGTTTAATCTTTTTGTCAGCTGTGCGCAGTTCAACACTTTTACCGTAAGGATCCCAAATAACGTTTTTTTCGTCCAACTCCAAGGCATATGCAAGGTAACGCAAAGGTACTAAAACTCTATCCTGCACAGTAAACGGCGCCGCATCCATCTGAAAAACAGACCCGTTTAACATATAACCCTGACTGTTAGCCACAAAAACAGCTTGGTTTTTTGGCGCGGCGGATGCCATACCTATTGAAATAAACAGCAATGAAAGGCACATTAAAATAATTAGGCCACATCTTTTCATCAACATAATCCCCTTTTTGCGTCCTAGAGAACATTGGTCCCGCCACTATATTAATGACATGTTTCAAAGCTACATTTAATGGCCAAAACAGATTATATAACAAATGGTAAATACTGTAAATTAATTTTTTCTACCGGCTTTTTAAATTATTAATATATGGCGTTACTTATTACAGGAAAAAAGAGGATTATTAAAAAAATGTACGCACGATAAACACTGAAGCAACTAGTGTAGTCAGGTCGGAAATCAAGCCCAGAATAACCGAATACCGGTACTTTCTCACACCGACTGATCCGAAATATAGTGTTAGCACATAAAAAGTTGTGTCACAGCTGCCCTGCATGGTAGATACCAGTCTTCCCAGGAAACTGTCGGGACCGTATGTCTTAATAATATCCGATGCGATACCAAGCGCCGCTCCACCCGAAAGAGGGCGCATTATGGCATGTGGCAGAACCTCAGTCGGCAAACCGACAATGTTAAGCACGGGGGACAGCGTCTTAACCAGCACCTCCATCGCTCCCGACGCGCGAAAAATGCCTATCGCCACAAGCATTGCCACGAGATAGGGAATTGTTTTGATCGCTGTGGTAAAACCTGCTTCCGCTCCGTCCACGAAAGTTTCGTACACTTTAACCCGGCGCAAGGCGGCAACCAGGGGCACTACCAGCAAGACCACGGGTATGGCCCAGCGGGACAACTCGGAAATAATATCCAACATCCCACTATCCCCTTCTGTCCGTGTAAATGAACCGCAGCAGACGGTCAACAAAAACCGCCACTACCATACTGAATGCCGTTGCCATAATTGTCGGCCCGACAATATCTGTCGGGTCCGCCGAACCATACAAAAGACGAATGCCAATGATTGTGGTGGGAATGAGCGTGACACAGGAAGTATTCAGGGCCAGAAAAGTGCACATCGCTTCGGAAGCGGTGTCTTCCCGGCCGCGGTTTAGTTTTTGAAGCTCCCGCATGGCAATTAAACCCATAGGTGTCGCCGCATTGCCAAGACCAAGGATATTGGCGCTCAGATTCATGACGATGGCGCCCATGGCCGGATGGTCTTTCGGCACGCTGGGAAATAGAAACCGCATTACCGGCCGTACCAGCCGGGCCAGCATACGGATTAGCCCGGCCTCTTCGGCCAGCTTCATAATCCCCAGCCAAAATGTCATTATAGCGATAAGACTGATCGATATTTTAACAGCATCGTTGGCGCTGTCCAAGGCGGCCTTGGTTACTATTTCAATATTGCCATTTATTCCGGCCACTAAAATCCCCAAGATTATCATACCAAGCCAGACAAGATTTACCACGCCGCCACCTCCGCGCGAAAATGATATCTACAGTTACTTTATGACACGGAGTGGACAAATAGTACAAATAATGGAAGCCGGAATATCACATGCAGTAACCAGCCCTAAATAATTATACCGTTAATTATTTTGTTCATGTTTTTAACGGCGCACATCTTGCCGCACATGGTGCAAGTGTCCTTTTCCTCCGGCTGCGATTCAACCCGGTAAAGCCTGGCCTTTTCAGGGTCAATGGCAAGTTCAAACATCCGCTCCCAGTCAAGGTTGCGCCTGGCCGTGCTCATAGCGTCATCCCACATTCGCGCCCCTGGAATTCCTTTGGCTATATCGGCTGCATGAGCGGCAATCCGGGAGGCGATTATACCTTCCTTCATATCATCAAGTGTGGGCAGTCGCAGGTGCTCCGCCGGGGTCACATAACAAAGGAAGTCCGCGCCGGCGGCGGCGGCGATGGCCCCGCCAATGGCGCTGGTAATGTGGTCGTAGCCTGGAGCTATGTCTGTTACCAGCGGCCCCAGCACATAAAACGGCGCGCCGTGGCACAATTTCTTTTCCAGAAGCATATTCGGCAGAATTTCGTTTAACGCCATATGCCCCGGACCTTCGATCATTACCTGGACATCTTTTTCCCAGGCCGCTTTGGTCAGTTCACCAAGCACAATTAATTCCTGAACCTGGGCAGCGTCGGTCGCGTCCATCAGACTGCCCGGCCGGCAAGCGTCGCCCAGACTGAGCGTCACATCATAACTCCGGCATATATCCAGCAAGCCATCGTAATACTCATAAAAGGGGTTTTCACGATTGTTCAATTTCATCCAGGCGTAGAGAAGCGAGCCCCCCCGGGAGACAATATTGGTTAGTCTTTTGTTTTTCTCGAATCTCGCGGCGGCTTCCATGTTTAGCCCGGCGTGGATGGTCATAAAATCCACGCCGTCTTTGGCGTGCTGTTCAACCACGGCCAGGAATTCTTCGGCAGAGATCTCTTCCAATTCTTTGTCAAATAAATTTACAGCGTCGTATACCGGCACCGTACCGACGGCGGCCGGCGAAACATCAATAAGCCTGCGCCTGAATTCCGCCGTTTTTCCATAGCAGCTAAGGTCCATAATAGCATCGGCGCGTAGTTCTATTGCCCGCCTCACTTTTTCCAGTTCGGCTTCCATATCGCAGCAATCATTTGATACGCCGAGATTCACGTTAATCTTGGTCTTAAGGCCCTGGCCGATACCGCACGGGTCAAGGGAAGCATGGTTTTTATTGGCCGGTATGACTACTTTGCCCGCGGCAACCAGATCGCGCAAGGTTGAAACCTCCACGTGCTCTTTGTGGGCAACCGCCGCCATTTCATTTGTAATGATTCCTTTCCGGGCGGCATCCATTTGAGTTGCATAATCCATCGATTTAAACCTCCTTCTGTTTGAGGACTGCCCTGAGAGCGCGTACTTTTTCGGATATATTTTCAGCTCCCACGATCTCTGTAACCATAGCGATACATTTAGCGCCCCGGTGGTTCACTTCAGCCGCGTTATGCTCCTTTATCCCGCCGATGGCTACAAAAGGCAGCTTGACGTTCTTTACCACGTAATCCAGGTATGCCAAGCCTACCGGCGCACAGACATCCTTTTTAGTTCTGGTGGCGTAAATCGGGCCCACACCGATATAGTCAACCCGTGAATTTACCGCGGCCTCGGCCTGGGCCGGCGAATGGGTGGACAGTCCGATGATTATTCTCCCGCCAGTCAGTTCATGAACTTTATCAGGAGGTAAATCATCTTGCCCCAAATGCACGCCGTCCGCACCCACCATCATGGCCAGATCAACATGATCGTTTACAATAAAGGTTACCCCGGCATCTTCAGTCATCTTTCTGATAGCCAGGCACTCCTCGTATTTCTGACGCATGGTCTTTTCTTTCTCCCGGTACTGGATTACTTTAATCCCGGACTCAATCATCAAGCCGGCTACCTGGATATTGCTCCTGCCCAGGGAATATTCCTCAGCCGTTATCCCGTAAATATCCGCTTCCAAAAGGTTGTCCAAGCCGCGCTTGACAATCATCTCTTTCGCCTCTTTCAGGGATTTATTCACCGCCACGTTAAACCACCTGCCAGTCTTTGTACACCGGCTGATAGCCTTGAGCATACAACATGCCTGCCATCTCGGCGACACTGCGCCTGTCCGATATTTCAAACTGACCGGTGGATTGGGTGTTGGAACGGCCGCCCACCGCCGTACAGGAACCGGCGGACATTTTCGTGGCGCCCAGTTTGACCAGATGTTCGCGCAATTCCGCGCGTTCTCTTGTGGATATGGTAACTCCGCCTCTAGGCATAAATAATCTGTAAGCCAGCACATACTGGACCAAGTTTTTGTCGTTTACCGTGACGAAAGTCTGGAACTCACCAGGGTATGGCCTGATGCGCGGCGGCGAGATGCTTACTTCCACGGCAGGATACAGTCTTTGCAAATAGTTGGCGTGCAGGCCGGCAAAAAAAGCCTCCGAACGCCATTCGTGCAGCCCTAAAAGCGCCCCGACATTAACCGTTCTGATCCCGGCCCGGCAGGCCCGCTCAGGAGCTTCCAGCCTGTAGCGGTAGTTCCGTTTTGGCCCGGCCGGGTGGATTTCCGCGTAAACTTTCTCATTATATGCTTCCTGGTAAATGGTTAGCCCATCCACCCCGGCGGAAATCAGCTCAGCATATTCTTGTTCCTCCAGCGGATATATTTCTATGCTGATAGAGGTAAAGTATTTCTTCAGGACTTCAATGCATTCCCGGATATACTTAACCGGCGACTTTTTCCTCGATTCACCGGTGAGGATGAGGATGTGCTTCAGTCCGGTCGCGGCAATCATTTCAGCTTCCGCCTCTACTTCGTCGAGGGAGAGCTTTTTTCTTTCCAGCCCGCTGTGCACCCGGAAACCACAGTAAATACAATGGTTGACACAATAGTTGGCCAGGTATAGCGGAGTATAGAGCAGCATCACCTTCCCGAAATGCTGCACTGTTAGTCTGTGGGCCTTTTGGGCCATTTTTTCCAAATGACCCTCAGCCCTGGGGGATAACAATGTAAGGTAATCTATTTCAGTCAGACGGTTCTTCTCTAGTACTCTTTCCACGTCCTCATCACTGACACACTTGAAAAATCCATTAAAATCAAACTCTTCATAATTCTTGCGCGCGATATAAAAACTCATAAAATCATCTCTCTTCTTAATCACTCAAAAAGCCGGTAAGGGGCGAAGAAGCACTGGCGTACTGCCGCGTTGCGCCAAGCCCGGCCAGGTATGCCGTACGCCCAGCTTCAACAGCCAGGCCAAAAGCGCGGGCCATTGCCACCGGGTCGCCTGCCGTGGCAACAGCCGTGTTAACCAGCACCGCAGCCGCCCCCATCTCCATAGCTTCCGACGCTTCCGACGGGCGGCCAATCCCCGCGTCAACAATAACGGGCAACTGTATCTCTTCAATTAGGATCCGCACCAGTTCTCTTGTTTTTAAACCGCGATTGCTGCCGATGGGAGCGCCCAGAGGCATGACCGCCGCCGCGCCGGCTTCAACCAATTTCTTTGCCGCAACCAGATCCGGGCTCATGTATGGAAGAACCACAAACCCTTCGGCTGCCAGGATTTCTGTCGCCTTTATCGTTTCGAAGTTGTCCGGCAGCAAATACCTGTTGTCAGTGATCACTTCAATCTTTACCCAGTTGCCGTACCCCGCCGCCCGGGCCAGCCTGGCGATACGCACCGCTTCTCCGGCATTTCTCGCTCCGGATGTGTTAGGCATCATGATACAGTCGCCGGGAACAAACGAGGCGATGTTTTCCTCTTCACTACCTTGATCGACCCGCCTGAGCGCCACGGTGATCACTTGCGCGCCTGATGAACGTACGGCCTCGGGGATCAAGCTATTTGGAGAAAACTTGCCGGTTCCTAGAAATAACCGGCTGGTTAATTCCTGTCCTCCGATCCTTAAAACGTCTTCCACTATGTCAACCTCCCCCCACTAATCTCAAAATTTCCAACCGGTCATTTTCTTTTAAAAAGATATCCGGCCATAATTCACTTTTCACCAATTCATAATTGTATTCCACAATAATGGTGTCCGGGTTAATTTTTTTAAGAGAAATCAATCCTGCCACGGTAATACCCTCAGGTAAAATATCTTCTTTCCCGTTCAAAATTATCTTCACAACTTAACACCCCCATATAACAATAAAACTACTTACTCCGCAGGTAAGTAGTTTATTACTGTGCTAATCGAATACATACACAGCTTACGCTTCCCTACGACGGCATTACCCGCATCAGGTTCAAAGGGTTGAGAATACTCTCTCTCAGCCTTGCGGCACCCCTAGCAGCTATATTTAATTTTAGGATTTAGCAAATTATAGATTAAAGAATTACTTTTGTCAACCAATGAAAAGCAGGTGTTATTTAGAAAAATGATCATAACCGCCACGCCGCAGTGGAACAACCGCACCGTCGTCTTTTTCCAGAACGACTTCAGATAATCTGGTTATTACACCTACATGGTATACTTCAATTCCCGCCGCACTTGCAGCACTTTTCATTTTCTCCTGAGCATCCGGGCTAATTGTAAAAACCAGCTCAAAATCTTCACCGCCGAAAAGAGCCCAATTAACCGGGTCAAGCCCTGCGCAAGCGGCTACTTCCCTAACACGTGGGTCAACCGGCAGGCAAGTTTCCCTGATTAAACAACCAACACCACTGGATTTACATATTTCATGCATTTCACTGGCAAGACCGTCACTGATGTCGTTCATCGCAGTGACACCATAAGAGGCCAGAAAACTGCCCGCGTCCAACCTGGGCTTGGGAACGGCGTGCGCCAGCCGACAATAATCAACTGATCGCGGCGAACACTGCGAATCAGGGTTTTGATACAGGTAAAGGCCTGCCGCGGAGGCACCCAGTGTGCCGGTAACATAGATAGAATCCCCAGGACGCGCGCCGTCGCGATACACCGCCTTTCCCACCTCAACTTCGCCAAGCAAGGCTAAATTAAGCACCAGGCGCTCACGGTTGCTCACCGTATCTCCCCCAACGAGGTTGACCCCGTATTCCTGGGCAGCCTCCTTTAGACCCTGGTATAGTTCATTCATTACTGACGTATTCAATTGGGGAGGTATAGCCGCAGATATCAGCGCATGAGTTGGGCGGCCCCCCATAGCGGCGATATCGCTGACATTCACCGCCAGCAACTTCCCGCCTACTTGTCCTGGTGTACAGTAATCCAAAGAAAAATGTATTCCTTCCACCATCATATCTGTAGTAAACAGGAGCCATTTATCCCCGTTCACTGCAAGCACGGCGGTGTCGTCGCCCACTCCTTTGATAACTCCCGTTCCATAAGTGAAACCGCGAGTTAATATATCAATTAATCCGAATTCACCCAAATCAGATATACTCATGCGGATCCCTCAAGACATTTTTTTAAGCATGTCCAGTTCGATTTCGTAAATTTCAAAACGTATTTTCTTGAATTCTCTTGCCGCTTGCGTCGCGATGAGTTTGCAAAATTCCTCAAGCACGCGCGCAGCCTCTTGAGCGCGTTTAAAATTCGCCGCGGTAAGAGATATTAAATCACCCCTGGTATTTTCACCAGGCGTCCAGGAAATTGCTCCAACATCGCCCGCCGCGTCCCTCGCCTGAATCAACTCAAGCATTCCCCCGGGCAATTCTCCAATAACGGCAGTAACCCTATGACGTGTGTCCTTTATTTTAGCCGTCATTTCCGCATCTTCAAGGATGAAGCGGGCTATCTCCTCCAGAACTCGTAAGCCTTCTCTGAGCCGGTTTAAATTAGCGTCTATCACCCGGTAGACATCCCGCATTATATTAAACCTCCGGAGAGCTAATACTAACATGGCCCCTACCCTGGTACAAGTGCTTACCCATGTTATTTATTATTTTAGTACATCTTCTTGTCTTTAAACAGTACCGTTTATTTTTTAATGAAAACCATGTAGATTCCGCTATAAAGAAATACCAATACAATGCCGGTGATCATGCTTGGCAATTGCTGTGTCACCAAAGGAATAGACGCCACAGTGAGAAACAATAAGAACAATGATAAATAAGGGAGAAAAGGGTAACCCCATAATACAAACGGCTGTTTGATTTTAGGGGAATGTCTCTTAAAGCGCAGATAGGTTAAAGTGGTAATCGTCCAGTTGAACAAGGCAATAAACCCGCTTGCGCTCGCTACGTAAATGAACACTTTATGAGGCAAAACATAAGCCAGTAAAATCGCTAACCCTAAGAATGAACTGGTTATGGTTATAGCAGGAATAGACCTGCCTTTATTGTCAATTTTTAATAGAAAATGGGGCGCTTCATTACGTGCGGCTAAAGATTGCAGCATTCTGGACACTCCGAACATGGATGTGTTCATGCAGGACAGGACGGCGATAAGGACAATAGCATTTAACAAGCTGCCGGCAAAAGTGACCCCCAGTTTTTGCAATACCGCCACCACCGGACTGGAGTCGGTGGGTACCGTTTGCCATGGCATGATTCCGGTTATCACCAGAATGGTTCCGGCATATAAAATCATGGCGGTCAGCCCGCTTGCCATTACCGCCCGCCATAAAGTTTTGCCGGGATTACGGACCTGGGTGGAAATCATACCGATAACAGCCATCCCCGCGTAGGAAAATATCACCAGCAGCATGGAAGAATAGACTCCAATCCAGCCCCCGGGTAAAAAACCGCCCCATTGAAAATAGTTGACTGTACCGGTTGCAAGAACTCCGGGCCACCACCCCTTTATAAATAACAACCCCAGAACAATGAACAGGAGCAACGCAATTACTTTGATTTGGGCAAGCAAACCTTCTACCTTGCTAAAACCTCGTATGTCCATGAAATTGAGGATTGTTATTAACAAGGAATAAATTAGGCTAAAAATCCATAAAGGCCAGGAGGGAAACCACCAGTGAGTGACCAGGGCGGCCGCCGTTACTTCGGTAGCCATGCTTAATATTCCAGAGGACCAGTACATCCACCCGGTAACAAATCCCATCATAGGACCCAGGTATTCATGAGCGTAAACGCTAAAGCCACCGCTGGAGGGTTTCGCGGCAGCCATCTCAGAAGTATATAACATGATCGGGATTACTACCAAAGCACCGGCGATATACGCCAGAACTGCTCCGGGACCGGCTATATTAATGGGGATTCCGCTGGCTACGAAAATCCCTGCGCCAATGACACCTCCTAAGGCGATCATAATAACGTTTACCAAACTTAGTTCGTTTTTATTGACATTTAACAAATAAATAACTCTGTGCATAAATATCTCCGCAAAGTTTTATTTCACGATCCCGGTATTATAACCTAGTTAGCAAGAGTGATATAAATGTAGTTTTCTTATATTATGAAACACTGAACTAGAACGCCACTTTTGGACAATATACGTCCCTGTTCAATGCCGTACAGCCTATAACACCAGAACGACATGATGGACCTGTCCGTCATCGTTCAATTCTAATGAAGGACCCTCCTTCACAGCTTGCCCGGCGAGAGGAACTTCCCGTCCATTTATGGTCAGAGTTGTTGCTCCGACCGACTTGCGCGAAGGATTTTCGACGGTAATAAAGTAGTTTGCGCTACCAAAACGGTATTCGACGGAAAACCCCGGCCACTCTTCCGGTATGCACGGGCAAATGTATAACCGTTTGCCACGGCGGCGAAGACCCAGAATCCACTCAATTCCGGCTTGATACATCCAACCGGCGGCGCCGGTGTACCATGTCCAGCCGGCGCGTCTCTTAAGCGGATCCGCCGTGTAAACGTCCGCCGCCATAACATACGGTTCGCCGGCATAATGCCGCGCTTCATTAGGCGTACTTGTGTGATTCAATGGATTTAACATCTGAAACAATTCGATAGCTTTGTCTCCTCTGCCGAGTTTGCACCAGGCAATGACGCTCCAGATGATGGCGTGGTTATATTGAGCCCCATTCTCCCTAATTCCGGGCGGATAGCCCTGTATGTAGCCGGGGTTGGGATCCGTCCGGTCAAACGGCGGGGTTAAGAGACGCGCGACTGAACTATCCCTGTCCACGAGCTCGCGGTCGAATGAGCACATGGCCTGCAGTTCCCGATCATGTGGCGCTGCTCCTGAGATGACCGACCACGACTGGGCGATGGCATCGATCCGGCATTCCTCATTGTAAATTGAACCTAACCACTGCCCGGCATCTGTGAAAGCCCGCCGGTACCACTGCCCGTCCCAAGCGTGCTCATTAAGTGACAAAGCAAGTTGTTCACGTACCTTTTTATAGTGTTCCGCCTGCTCAGCATCACCGCGCTGCCGGCACAAATCCGTAAACATATCCAGTACTTCACAAAGAAACCAGCCTAACCACACGCTCTCCCCGCGGCCTTCAGCGCCTACACGGTTCAGACTGTCATTCCAGTCACCGGTTCCAATCAGCGGCAGCCCGTGCTCGCCAAGGCGCCGCAAAACCCTGTCGATGGCACACAGACAATGTTCGAAAATGCTGCCGTTACGGTTAGAAATTTGGGCTGGCTCGTATCGCTCATGTTCACCTTCCCGCAAAGGTTCACCATGAAGAAACGGCACCATCTCGTCAAACAAACTGTTGTCCCCCGTATGCTCCGCATAGCGTCCGGCGGCATAGGGCAGCCACAGCAAATCGTCGGAGAAATTTGTGCGGATGCCGCTCCGCGTCTCCTCATGCCACCAGTGCTGAACATCGCCTTCCTCATATTGACGCGCCGCGTGCATCAAAATCTGCGCCCGTGTAAGATCGGGGCGGGTGTGCAAGAGGGCAAGCGAATCCTGCAGTTGATCGCGAAAACCATACGCGCCTCCCGCTTGGTAAAAAGCAGCTCTTGCCCACATCCTGCAGCTAAGAGTCTGGTAAATCAACCAACCGTTCAAAAGGACATCCATTTCCGGGCAGGGTGTAGAAACCGAAACCTGATTCAAAACACCATCCCAAAATTCCCGTACTTGCGCCAAAGCCTGGTCGCAGGCATGGGTCCGGCTGTATTTCTGCGCCAACTTTCTGGCATCGTCACGGGAATGTTCACATCCGAGGAGGATATAGACTGTCCGTTCAGCGCCAGGCTCTAAAATAAGCTTTGTCCGTACCGCGCCGCAAGGGTTATAAAGAGGTCCTGTCTTACCGGAAAGGCTCTCTTTGGCAAAGGCAGCGGGGCTTTCCAATGTACCGTTGCGGCCAAGAAATTCTTCGCGGTCCGCTGTCCAGGATAGATTTTCCGCTGCGGCGGAATTACACTGCGCTGCTGATTCCAGCGCGTCCGGAGTCGCCACTACAGATGAATCCGGTTGCGTATACATACCCAAAAAGGCTGTGGCATCGCGGAAAACTTCCTGATACGCGTTACGGGCTAACATGATCCGCGCCGACTTATCCCATTCCGTGATGATATAGGGAGCGTTCACTTGCCGCTGTACACCCAGCACCCATTCAGCGTAATAAGTGACGGACAGGCATCGCCGCGCTGCGCCCTTGTTCTGTAAATGCAATTTGACCACTTTGATTGGATCATTGAGCGGGACAAAAACGGTCATTTCCTGCATGATACCGTTTTTCTCCTGTTGAAAACATGTAAACCCGCGACCGTGGGTAACGGTACAACTCTGATTTGCTTGCGCGGCGGACCATGCGGCATACCAAAGTTCGCCGCTCTCTTCGTCCCGCAGATAACACACTTCGCCTGGCGGGTCAAGTACGGGATCGTTTGACCACGGAGTTAGCTTGCATTCACGGCTGTTGCGCCACCAAGTATAACCCGTGCCAAGTTCGGAGACAATGCAGCCGAACAGTGGATTAGCGATAACATTAATCCATGGCGCCGGTAGATTATTGCCGTTTTTAAGGATAATCCGATACTCCCGGCCATCCTTTGAGAATCCTCCCCAACCGTTGAAGAACATTAATTGTCGACCGTCATCCACCGGAGGATTAGAAAATATTTTTAAAGGCGTTACCGGCGTTGGAGGCGAGAAGACAGTATCCCGCCGGGGCGGTTTAATTTGCGCTCTAATACTGGGGCCGTTTGCCCGCAGCACCACCCTGGCTACGGCTAACAGCATTATCCTGTCCACATCAGGCAGCCGATTGGCATTGATTATGAAAACGCTGCCAATACCACCACCTTGCCGGTGAATGACTTGTTCCACCGCCCTCCTCAGCGCATCCTGCAAATCCTCTTGATATCCTCCGCCTGACTCGTTAAGAATAACCAAATCAAAAAGCAATCCCAGGCGGTGTAAATATTCATGCCCGTTGAGGAGTTCAATGATAAACGGAATACTAACCCGGTTCTCGATCCGTACGAGAATTACAGGCACATCTCCAGAAAGACCATACGCCCATAGACCGGACTGCCCTTTTACCATGGCGGCAATGCTCTGCTGCCGTTCTTGCCGCAACGGCGGATTATACAGCACCCGGCCCGCTAAAGTTTGGATGGTCGTCGCCTTGGGCATAGTCAAGTGCAGATGTCGAAGTTCGATTTGACTGCGATTCCATGCCATTTGAAATGTCCGTTCCACCACCAAGTCACCCGAGAAACGGCCGATGATGTCGATCGCCTCTTCCCTCGTTCCAGCCACGGCAGTGACAGCGAACAATTGTACCTTTTCACCAGGATTGACGTTTAAACACCTCCGCATGATAAACGCGGGGTCAGTTATAGAACCCAATGTGCCACGCAGGCGTGAACGTATTCCCTGCGGTTGGGAAAGTGTATGTCCGCGGCCGATAAAGCAAGACCGGTCGGTCTCATATTCCACAGGTCCGATGGTCTGGCATTCGGCCATCAGCGCGTGCGCCGCCCACAGCGATTTTTCACCTTCCTGGCGAGGCCTGCGCCAGGCCAGCAGGCAGTGAGCATCCTCCGCATATTCTGTTTTAATGAACAGTTTGCTGAAAACAGGGTGCGCGTCGTCAGCCATGGGAGGAGCCAGAGCCAATTCAAGAAACGTTGTTACTTCCATAATCCGCGCTTCAATCCCGGCATTGGTAATCGTCAACCTGCGGACTTCCGCGTTCCATTCCGGAGACACGCATATTTCCAGGCTCGTACGCACGTCTCCGTCAACGCGCATAAAGGTGGCCCGGTCAAGGGAAAATTGCACCCGTTGTTCGGAAGAAGGGATACGACAAGGCTGAAACGACGGCGACCAAACCACATCTTTGTTTACATCACGGATATAGATGTAGCTCCCCCAATCGTCCAGCACCGGATCTTCACGCCAACGGGAGACAGCCAGGCCTTCGCACCTGCAGAGTCCGCTGCCGCTGTTAGTGACTATGGTCATAAAACTCCCGTTGGAAAGTATGCACACCTCCGGAGCAGGTGTGTTCGCGTTAAGGTATTCGCGCAGCGCACCTGTCATCACCGACGGCTTGGCGTGAGGCACACGCGCGCGCGCGAACGCGGGATGTTTGATGATCTTAGGGCGTGCGGGAATTCGTTCCTGCAATAACAGTTCTGTTGACCGCACACGCTTGTCACGGTGAAAACGCTCATTTATTTTTTTCGGCGCCAGCAAGTTGGCGAGAGCTAGCAGGCTCATTCCCTGGTGGTGGGCCATAAAACTCCGGATGATTATGTTGCTATGATCCTTCGGCAGGCGCTCGGACGTAAAATCAATAGCTTCGTAAAAACCGTATTTTCCACAGGCGCCCATTTTCTTCATTTTACGCAGGTCCGCCAACCCCTGACGCCTGGCAAAAGGTAAAGCCAGGATTGTGGCGTAAGGCGCCACAACCAAATCTTGTTCGAGGCCGCGCTTAAAGCCAAGACCGGGAACACCAAACGCCCTGTATTGGTAGTTCATTTTATAATCAAAAGCGTAGTAGCCGGATTCGGAAATGCCAAAAGGAACTCCCCGCCGGTGCGCGTACTCAATTTGCCGTTTAACGACCGCCCGGTAAGTGCTGTCCCAGACGGTGTTCCAGTACGTGCGCATAAAGATCCACGGCATTAAATATTCAAACATTGTTCCGGACCATGACAGCAGCGCGATCCGCCGCCCGATCCTGGTCATTGTCCGCCCGAGCGCATGCCAGTGAGACACGGACACTTGACCGAGGGCAATGGCAATAAAACTTGATAATCTCGCTTCAGACGCCATCAAGTCATACAAGACCTGATCTGGTTCACCCAGCGCGGTTTGGTATCCTATGTTGAATAATTTATTCTTATGATCGTAAAGTGAGTGAAAATCCGTCTTATTAATCAGCGCCTCCAGGCGTGCAATCAGGTTCCACCCGCGAGCCAGCCATTTCTCCCGGACAATTTTAGGTGATGTTATGCGATGAACTGCATTTTCACCATCCAGTATAGGTGTTAACTCCTCGACGAAAGCTACATTCATTATCTCCCTTGTCTTTCCGCGCACCTGTCCGGAACCCGGCTGTTCATCCCCTTCGGTAATCGACTTGAGCCACTCCGCCAGTCCTTCTTTAACCGTCATCAAACAGCCCACGAAATTGCCGGAATCCACTGTTGACACATACAGAGGAGGCAGTGGTTCGAGTGTGACTGTGTCGTACCAGTTATAAAGATGGCCGTTCCATCTTTCCATTCGCTCAACTGTACTGATCGTGCGTTCCAATCGCTCGATTAACCCGGGTGTGTCAATGAACCCGAAATCCCTCGCCGCCAGCACGCTGGCAAGATATAGACCGGTGTTGGTAGGCGACGTGCGGTGGACAGCCCCGGTGGGCGGGTCGATTTGAATATTATCAGGCGGCAGCCAGTTATCTTCCTTAGTAACGTAATCTTCAAAAAACATCCAAATCTGTTCCGCCAACTTGCGCAATTCCGCCTCTTCAGACCCCGAAAACCGGTGCTCACGCAATCGCATGGGACGGTCCAACCAGCGGACCACGAGCGGAGCAAGCGCCCACATACCGCAAAAAACCAAACCTGTCCGCCACAGAGCCGGAATGGAACTGCTCCCCAATGCCAGCGCAAAGAGCAATATCAGCGCGTAGCCCCCGTAAATACCCGGGAGCGCATGGCGGCGGCCGCCCTTGTCGCGGCGCTCAATTTCAGCCGCGCTGACCCATTCCAGCAAATGGCGTTTTGACACTGACAGGCGGTATAAAGTTCTGATAATTGCGTCAAGCAAAAGCACACTTTGGAACGGCAATGTAATAACAGTTACAAGTATTTGTCCGGCTGTGGCCAACAAGCTTTTTGGACGCCAGAAAGTCCACCTGAGCGCCGTCAATTGACGGAACAACGGCAAAAACAATGTCGCCAGCACAAAAGCAAGCCAGCGCCCGTGAGAGCCGGGTAAAACGGTCAGGCCGAGCAGCAATGTCGCATACAGCGCCGGCGTCAGCAAACTGCGGCGCATATTGTCGATGATCTGCCAGCGAGTGAGGAGAGATAAGCCAACCGGCAAATATTTTCCCCGCCGGTCGCGGACACGGTGGAACAGCCATATGAGCAATTGCCAGTCGCCGCGCACCCAACGGTGCATTCTCTTCTGATAAGCGCTAAAAGTAGACGGATGTTCATCTATTAATTCGATGTCCGACAACAGGCCGGCCCGCAAAAATCCACCTTCCAATAAATCGTGGCTGAGCACCCGGTTTTCTGGTATGCGTTCACACAATACTTTCGCAAATGTATCAACGTCGAAAATCCCCTTCCCCGTAAAAATACCTTGTCCCAATCCATCCTGGTAAGGGTCCGAGGCGGCAAAGGAGTATGGATCAATCCCCGGATTGGAGGACCACAGATAAGCGAATCGCGAACGTAAAGCCGCTCTGTGGCTGATGCCGATACGCGGCTGCAATACGCCGTATCCTTCAATAACACGGGTCTGCTCATAATTTAAACGTGGCCGGTTATAAGGAAGATGCAAGGTGCCAATCATCCGCTGCGCGCTCCCCACCGGCAGTTGCGTATCCGCGTCGAGCGTGATGATATATCGAATCCGCTTCAGGATAGACATGTCACCGTCGACACAGTCGTAAGTCGTATCAGTACTTCCTTTAAGCAATTCTACGAACTCAACCAATTTGCCCCGCTTGCGCTCCCAACCCATCCATACCCCTTCTGACGGGTTCCACAGCCTGCGGCGCTGAAAAAGGTGAAATGTACTCCCGCCCGGCTGGGAATACATGTGATTCAATTCCTCAATGCTTGTGCGCGCGGCTGCCAGGATGTCGGCGTCCGCCGGCACTTTTTCCGCGCCCGTGTCAACAAAATCCCCCAGGAGCGCAAAGTGAATATTCGAGTCGCGATTAGCCAAGTAATGCAACTCCAGCCGCTCCGCCAATTCCCGGACTTCTTTGACGCTGGACCAGATTACCGGGATGACGACCATAGTAGCCGCTTCAGGCGGAACACCGCGCGAAAAATCATATCTCAAAAGCGGCTGCGGCCGCCTGGCGCATTCAATAAGCCAGTGCGCCGCAGTGACTACCCACTCGCTGGCTGGCAAGATCAACGCAAGCAAAATCGCCGCCCACTGGGCAAATGTTAAGCTGGCGCTGCCTTTTATCCACATGGCGAATCCAAACAGGGCAACCGCGTACAAACCTGCAAGAACGCTGAAATACACTCCAGTCGCACGGCGCAAAATACCTATTTCCGGTATATAGCGGGGTGTGCTGCACATTTTTAACGCACGGCGCAATTCCTTGATACCGTCCGGTTCGAGCAGGTAGTATGCGACAAATGCTTTGCGTGGCATTTTCTCTAAGTCTGCCGGACTGACAGCATCTTTTTCCACCTTCGCTTTTTCCGTGTGCACCTGCCCGTATTCCTTTGCCGCAAGCTCAACAGCCTGTTTCGCTACCAGACTTTCCGGCAAACGCAAGCGGCGGGCTAATTTTTCAACACGATCCCGCAAAACATCACGACTTGAAAAATCAAGTAGCGGATAGACTCCCGTACTTTCTTCGCGAAGGTCTTTTTCAACAATGGAAATTCGTTCGAACGAGTCGCGCCAGTCCCAGCGCGATATATTACGCAAACCGCTGATGAGGTTGCCTGCAGTCAATTGATAGGCGGCCTGCAATTGGTATTCGTAAGAAACAATACGATCGAGGCTATCGGGTCCGTTTTCCAGCTTGCACATCAGCCATTCACGCACTGTCGCCAAATCGTCCGCCCTCTCGCGCAAGTGCCTGACCAAGTGGACAATCAGCGGTCCGGATAATGGTATGTCCTGACCCGCCTCTTCAAGGGCAGTTTGCAGAACTTCCGGATTCAACTTTGACGATTCTATTCGTTCCAACAACTTTTCGACTAGCGTGCACACCTCTCGCCGTTCACGAACCATTTCCATGACCTCGGCAAGACGCCTGATTATAGCAATGCGCAGGATAAGCGGCAACGCCCATACCTCAGCGATGGTCAAAACCGATACTTCCTGGTAATAATTGATATATGAAACAAGCGAGTTTTCGTCCAGATTCCCATCAACCTGCTCAAGATAATCGGAACAGACAGAAAACACCCTTGTCTTGCAGGTCTTGCGCAAATGCGGCAAATCCCGTAAAAGCTTTTTGGAAAGCTGATGCCGGATGACCAGCACTTGTTCTTCGATAAATTCCGCGTGATCAAGCAGCCATTCTTCAGCGGGTTGGGAACAACTCACACAACCGTCCTTAAGAGACTGTATGAACGCGCGCAAATTATTAACGTCTGCATAAAACTCCCGCCACAATCGCTTTGATGGTCTGCGTCTCATGTAAGGATCGTGCGCTAGCGCCAGTTCATGAGCTTTCTGCTGGATCTGTTCAGTGTTTATTATCATTAGACCTCCTGAAATAATCAGAAGTTGGGAACGTGATTCAGGATGATTTACAATGCTGCATAACAGAATCGGGAACAGTTAAAATATTCCCCTTTTGGGTTCAAATTATTAATTTTGTGTATAAAAAAAAGAGCCCCCCAAAAACGCCGTTGGCTCCTTGAATAACAACCAGGGATAAATAAATACTCCAGAAGCAAGAATCATTACCGCTTCTGGAGCATTCTACTTAGTAAGTTCTAAAGTTTTATTTTACCGTTTATTGTTACTTCCCTCTTTCCAATATATTTCTCACGAAGTTTCGGCTTGTCAATTTTCCCTGTCGGGTTTCGCAAAACCACATCAAAGACAATTCTTTCAGGCCACTTAAATTTAGCCAAGCCAGCGTTCTTGCAATGTTCTATAACCTCTCCCTCGGTCATGGTTTCTCCATCTTTTAGGGTTACGATAGCCATAGCGATTTCCACCAACCGTTCATGCGGGTAACCAATAATCGCCACATCCTGAATTTTTGGGTGACTAAACAACACCGCTTCAATTTCTACCGGAAAAATATTCTCGCCACCCCTGATGATAAGGTCTTTCTTCCTGTCGACAATGTAAAAATAGCCTTCCTCATCAATCTTTACCAAATCGCCGGTATAGAGCCAACCGTCTTTAATAGTTTTTGCAGTCATCTCGGGGTTGGAGTAATACTCCTTCATTATTCTGGACCCTTTTAAGATTAGCTCTCCTACTCCGCCGGCTGGAACATCATTTCCATTATCGTCAACCGCGCGGGCTTCCATATAAAAAGTGGGTTTTCCAATCGAGCCCGGTTTTCTCAAAACGTCTTCGTCGTATAAATTAATGCTCCCGCCTCCACCGCCTTCAGTAATGCCATAAATATTGCCTGTTTTGAATGGGAATATCCTTTTTATATCCTGCAGCAAAGAAGGAGGAACCGGTTGCGCGCCAATTACCAAAGAACCGGTAAAGTGCGAAAAATCGTACTCTTTAATATTGATTTCACCTTTTTTTATCGCATTTACCGCGTCTGACATGGTTGGTACCGTGATCCAACTGTTATTAACCTTTTCTTCCACTATACAATCGAGCAGCCATTTCGGTTGCAATCCATTCAAAATAACAATTTTACCGCCAGCGAGGTAGCATGGAAAGGAAAGAAAGAAACTGCCGCTATGATAAAAAGGCTGGGGCGCCAGATATACTGTTTCTTTGCCTTCATCATAAGTTAGGGCATTGCCGACACCTATTTCGTACAAAGTTTTGTGAGACTGGCAAACAGGTTTTGGCGGTCCGGTCGTTCCAGAGGTAAACATCAACTCCGCCGGGTCATCGTCATCTACATCAACAAGAATATCCTCAACACTGGCGTTTTGAATAATACTTTCGTATGCGATCATACCGCCGGGAATTTGCTCGCCAATACAGATATAATGTTTTATGGTTTTCATTTCTTCCTGTATCGGTTGAACCTTCGATAGAAAACCGTCGCTCAGAATAAAAGCAACCGGTCCACAAGCCTTGGCCGCATGCATGATATCCTGACTGGCAAAGCGAAAACTAAGGGGAACAGCAGTGGCGCCTACTCTCAAAATAGCGTGAAACGTGACATACCACTCTATGCTGTTCATTTGCAGGTGAAGAACGAAATCACCTTTTTTTACGCCTAAATTATGCTTCAGATAATTGGCCACTTTATTTGTTTGTTCGTTAAATTCCTTCCAGGTGAGGACTCTCCTCTCGCTTCGCTCTGGATTACGTTCAATAAGAAAATCCTGGCCAGGATATTTTTTGGCATTAATCATGCCGAAATATGCAAAGTTCATTTTTCCACCCCGGTTATTTTGATATATGTTCATGATGTTAATTAATTGCCCGCAATGCTTAATTTGCCATTTCCACCCCGTTCATTTGATTTATGGTCATAATTAACAGCAAATTAGTCAATTAGCTATTTGAAAATAAAAAAGCCCCTCGCCCTATAGGGACGAGAAGCTTAATACTTTCGTGTACCACCCTGGTTGGCCTACAAACAACATAGTACCCTTAATCAAGAGTACGGGAATTAATCCGATACCCCCTCCCTTGTAACGTTGGGATTACGTCCTAACCTACTGGCCGTGCGAAACGGTTTCAGCCGGCGTCTCCAGAGAGAACTTCGGCGGGCCTTTTCCTAAGAGCGCTTTCAGTCAACGACACTCTCTCCCTGAAGGAACTTAACCAGCTTACTTTTCTCCTTCATTGACTTTTACAATACATACTTAAATGTAATATAGCACCTTTCATTTCCAAACGCAAGACTTTTTTAACTAATTACACTAACCATTTAGCCCATAGAGCAAGGATTTTATCACTTTGACCTTATGGTTAAATTTATTTTAGTAAAACGAGTTGACAAAAAAAAGAAAGCATGTAATAATTCCATATTTAAGAGGTTATTCTGAACAATATTTTAAGGAACCAAAGCATACATGCCCCCCCTAAATATCGGACGGCAAGGAGGCTTGGGTATTTTGGCCAAAAGAAGAGCTAGAAGAAAACTAAATCGCCGCCGCTTTTTTCTCCTCGTAATTTGTCTCGCCATATTATGCGTGGGTTGCGTTGGATGCGGGTTGGTATATTCAAGTATCAGGGACGTGCCGAAGCTAAGTCCGTCATCTCTGGAATCAGCGGCATCCACCATGGTTTACGATGAAGACGGGAAGCTGATTACTCAGATTGGAATAAAAAACAGTGTTCCCATAGAGTTAAAAGATGTCCCAGACAACGTTAAGAACGCTTTTTTAGCTGTTGAAGACCCGCGGTTTTACCAGCACCACGGGGTCGACTTGCGCGGAATTGCACGTGCTGCTTGGTCCGACATAAGCTCCGGCTCAATTCGTGAAGGTGGCAGCACAATTACCCAGCAACTTGTTAAAGTATCATTCCTGAGCAACGAAAGAACTTTTAAAAGAAAGATCCAAGAGCTTATTTTAGCTTTGCAGGTTGAACGGCAATATACAAAAGATGAAATACTAGAGATGTACCTAAATAATATTTACCTAGGCGAAGGCGCTTACGGAATTCAAGCGGCGGCTCAAACTTACTTTGGCAAAGACATAAAACACGGTTTAAACCTGGAAGAGGCAGCCTTACTTGGCGGCCTGCCCCAAGCTCCCAGCGCCTACTCTCCCTACCTGGATCCCCAGGCTGCGCTGTCCAGGCGGAATACTGTGCTGGACGCAATGGCCAAGAATAACTACATTAGTGAAAGCGAAGCTGAAAAAGCCAAGGCAAAAGAGCTGAAAATTGAAACCAAGGAACCGGCTGAAAGACAATACCCTTATCCTTATTTTCTTGACTATATTACGGACAAACTGATTGAAAAATACGGGGAGACCGAAGTATTCAAAGGAGGTCTTAGAGTCTACACTTCTCTGGATCAAAATATCCAGCAAATTGCCGAAGCGGCAATGTCAAGAAACAGCAATTTCCCGTCTTCCAGGACCGACGCGAATAATGTGCTGCAACCCCAGGGCGCGGTAGTGCTGCTGGATCCCCATACAGGCCAGATAAAAGCGATGGTGGGAGGACGCGAGCACACCCAAATGAGGCAGTGGAACAGGGTCAGCCAAACCACCCGGCAACCAGGTTCCGCTTTCAAACCTATCGCCGCTTACGGGCCGGCAATTGAATATGAAGGTATGGGACCGGCATCGGTGGTTGACGATATTCCTGTCAATTACGGTTCGTACGAACCACGAAATGTTGACGGTAGATACCGTGGTCTGATAACTTTACGCACAGCGCTGACACACTCTGTTAATGTCGTCGCGGTAAAATTACTGATGGATAAAGTTGGTATTAGCGACGCGATCAAATTCGCTTCCGGATTGGGAATACAGCTAGACCCCCAAAAACACGGCGCCAGCATGGCGTTAGGGGGTTTATACAACGGGGTAACCCCCCTGCAAATGGCAAGCGCATACGGGGCATTTGCAAATCAAGGAATTTACATTGAGCCGACTGCCATTACCAGGGTTGAAAAAGCAGACGGCGTCATCCTGGAACAAAGTGTTCCTAAGCAGCGCCAGGCCATGAAGGCCACCACAGCTTACCTTATTACCGATATGCTTAAATCCGTGGTACAAAACGGAACCGGAACAGGCGCCCAGATAGGGCGGCCGGCAGCTGGGAAAACCGGTACAACTGACGACGGCAAAGATATTTGGTTTGTTGGATATACCCCTGAGCTTGTAGCGGCAGTATGGATCGGTTACGACAACCCGACTGCCATGCCGCAGGCTTTTGGCAGCACCTATCCGGCAGGGATCTGGCGGGAAATTATGAGCAAAGCCCTAAGCAACGTCACTGTGAAAGAATTCCCCCGTCCAACCGGGCTGGTTACAGCCACTGTGGATGGCAAATCGGGACTTCTGCCAGGTCCGAATACCCCTGGTGACAGCCTTGTCACTGATCTTTTTACGGAAGGGACAGTCCCGTCAGAGAGCGATAACATTCACGTATTTGTTGAAGTATGTGCAACCAGCGGGCAGCTTCCAACAGAAAGATGTCCAGACCGGGTTATTAAACCTTTAATTAAGCTCCCGTATTCTGTCCCCTCCTCTGTTGAAGATTATAACTTACGTGTACCTACACAGCCTTGTACCGTGCATGAACCTGGCGCCTCTGCCAGTACAAGCGGTGGTAGTAAACCATTAAACCCGGCAATACCCGGTGAAGTAAAATCACAACCGGGAAAACAAAACAGCCAGACTGCACGTCCCGATCGTGGTAATAATTGACCTTATCGTTATGAAAGGAGCACTAATATGTTTCCAGACCGTTACATTTACCCCGCTATTTTTAGCTACAAAGATGACAGTATATCGATTGAATTTCCGGATCTGCCTGGCTGTTTACTTAGTGCTGAAACAAACGAAGAAGCATTTAGAAATGCAAAAGAAGCTCTTGGCCTCTACTTATTGGATATGGAAAATGACGGTGAGCGAATTCCCGAGCCAACGGTCATAAACAATTTAAACTTGGAGCCAAACCAAATGGCAGTGCCTGTTGAGGTTTGGATGCCTGCTTACCGTGAAGATATTGACAATAAAGCAGTAAAGAAAACCGTAATACTACCTAAATGGCTAAACGACATGGCTGAAAATGAAAAAATTAATTTATCTCATCTTCTTCAATCCGCGTTAAAAAATCATTTCGGTATTAGTGATTATAAAAAGCAGCCCTAAACGGACTGCTTTTTGCTACAAAATCATGGACTAATGTTGTTCTCCATTAACGGCTCAATAAGTCTTGAGCGATTTTTTCTATCTCATTTATCTTGTCCTCGTATATCTTTTTCCTTTCGCTGGCAAATTCCTCGTATGTTTTTCCGTCCGCTCTCTTTAGCTGGATCGGGTAAGTCCACTTTTCGCAGACCGGGCAACACCAGGAATTTTCAATCCACCAGTGCATTACCGTATTGCCACAATTCGAACAAGTCATAACTCTATCTTCCCTTGGAATAGCGAGACACTCGTCCCTGTTCTTTAAACGCTCCGGATCTTCTTCCATCTCTTTGTTGAGGAGAGCGATACAGTCATCTTTCCACTTGATAATGTTTTGTTTGTCGGCTTCCGTTATAGTATCCCCGGTTTTGGGTATTTCAGGCAGGTTAAAATCAACCTGGGAATCAGCAGGCTTCTCTTGCGGTTTCTGTTGCTGCGCTTGCTGTATGGCCACGTCAATACCGTTTTTAAGGATCTCTTTCATTTGTTTCAAACCTAAAGCTTCATCTAAACTATCCGTCTGATAGGGGTTGGTATACCCCTTAAATGTTACAATACCGCGAGTAGACAACTGATCTAACACTTTATCTAATTCGTAACCCTTATTTATGCCTAAAATAGTCGCCCACATATATTCTTTTTTATATGCCAGACCTTCACCTGAGTTTTCGCCATTTATATAGCTATTGTCAAAAAACCACACCTTCCTTAAAACATTCTGGTTGGTGTGCGCAAATTCGTGCAGTAAAACTAATTCCTGCTCTGCCTGATAATCTGCCTGACTTGACGAACGGGTCATTTTCCAGAAATCCGGGTGGAGGTTGATTGTGTCATTGTCCAATAGTCCTACGGAGGCTGAAGCGCTATCCGCGCCAGTTATGCTGCTAAGAGGATCGTTCTCGGGACAATAATTCATAAATTTTTTATTTTCCAGGGCGTTAACCTCCCCAAGAAGCTGAGACGCGAACCTGTCAAACCCTTTATTAGGATACAAAGTATTAAGCGTGTTCAATTTTTCAGCTTTATTCTTAAGATCCGAAATAAGTTGACGTACGTAAGCAGACTCTTCACTTGTCAGCTCCTTGTAAATAGGATTCGCATTTTCGGCAGGGTCAGGATCGGGCAACTCAACAAAACCGTCAAAAGTTACCTTCGCTCCAGGTATGCCAACATCCGGCGCGACAGCAGCCGCATAACCGGCATTTAAAGAAAAAGCTAAAATAACGCTCATGAAAAAACTGCTTATTATTATAAATATAAGTGTAAGCTTCTTCATATCTTTACCTCCCCACCAGATTATCAATTTTGCCATTTTTAAAAATTAAGTGAACAGCAATAGCTCTACCATTAGTAAATTTTAGAACACCAATTGTTTCTACAATTCCCCCCCCTTTATCGACGCGAGCTTTGGATACAATTTGGCCTTCTCCATTAATAGTAATAAAACCACGAAATTCTGTAAGTTCTGTTATACCGGTATTGTTCTTGAAATCATCAGTTGTCATTTCAAGCGCTTTGCTGAAATCACCACTGATAAGACTTTGCAAAAAGATATATGATTTTTGAAAATACTCATCGACATTACTGCTGTTGTTCACCGGTGAAATAACTATAGCTGTCTGAGTCTGGTCATCCCATAAAACTTGCCCGCCAAAAGATTCACTAATAAAACGCAGTGGAACCATTGTCCGGTTGTTTATAAGTTTAGCAGGCACATCCAAAACAACAGGTGTGCCATTTTTATAAGCACCTCCGCCGATAACAAGCTTAATTTCTGTGCCGGGTTTCACCGCAGTCACGGTTTGGGTAACTTCATCCCAGTCGACACGGGCATCAAGCGCTTCAAAGATGACTCGCACCGGTACAAGGGTCCGGTCGTTTTCAATTACCGGCTGTACATCAAAGGTTAACTTTTTCCCGTTCACCACAACACTAATAAAATTATTTGTATTCGGCTGTTCTATATTTCCGTTGTTTATATTTTGGATATTGTTGTTCTGATAAGGTTCAAGATTTTCAGTTGTATCAGAAACGTTTTCCATGGACGTTATTTTAAGATTGCGAATTTCAATGACCTGGGGCACACCATCGTCGTACAGGCGGGCACCGAAACTAAAATGTCTCTTGCCACCTGGCTCAAAGGCCTGTGCCAAATTGCCTGTCAAGACACCACAATCCGGAGAATCATAAAATACTTTACCATCTTTAACTGTTATCACATGCCTGGCAAATTCCCGCTGGTTCAACCCCGAGAAAACCGCATCTGGATAGTCCTGATTATTGCCTCCCAGGTATAACACAAGTCCACTAGTGCCTGAATTTTCCCAACGGTAACATGCCTGTGCCCCAATTAAACCAGGGCCGTTAATAACACCCGTTGCACCTACACGGTTACCTGCGTCCGGCGCCCAGAACGCCGTAGGTCCTACGTACCCTTTGTTGGTATTTGCTCTCGCACGAATTTCAAATTCAACTTTCGTGTTGTTTACCGGAAATTCTTCGGTGGTCTGTATAAAGTCTTCAATGTAACTGTTGTGTCCCATGGCTTCGAAATAAAGAGTATTACCCCTGATACACCATTGTGTGTCTCCAGCCCGGGGAAGCGCGCCTCCCTGTTGAACCCCCTGCACGGTATATTCTTGCCATTGAGGTCCGGGTGATGGTGAGTCTTCCCTCTGAAAGCTATCCTGGAACAGGACTGTTTCAGCCATAACTGGATTAACATTGCCAGTTAAAATAATGAAAGCCGTTAAAACAATTCCCAGTAGTAATGTTCTTTTTCTAACAGCAACGCCCTTAAACATTTTTCCAACCTCCCCGCATTGTAATCAGAATGCAATGAAAAACTATCCTCCTTTGGAATATCTCATCATCTTGATAACATAACACTCAGATATATAAACGTAAATCACCCGATCAGGTGATTTGCGTAAACTTTCAGACACCATTGTTTATATAAACTTACAGCCAATTTTAGGCACTCATAGTAATATGCATTTTGCTAAAAATAATTGTTGAACGTAAATCTAAATAAAGGAGGTGTGGATATTGCATTACCACGACTGGTCAGACGTTTCACGCGGCGTTCATGTTAAATCGCTTACACCGGACGGTAGCGATGTTACAATTATCTACAACGGGCTTCTAAATAAAAGTGGGGCTAGTGAAGTTTATCTACACGCGGGTTTTGGTGATCCGATGCATTGGAGAATCGTTGACGATTACCGGATGCAGCGTACAGCGGAAGGCTGGAAGAAAACGCTTAACATGGAGGACAGGCAGCTTACTTTCTGCTTCCGCGATAGCGCAAATAACTGGGACAACAATAATGGCTATAACTGGTCCTATAATATCGGTTAAAAAGAAACCGGGGTTAACCCGGTTTCTTTTGTCTCTATGGTGGAAATTAAACTATGCCATTAAATACTCTGTTATTGCACAATATTTTAATTACGCCAAATCTACTACAGTTACACCAAACCCTCCCTCGCCCTGTTCGCCCAGACGGAATGATTTCACCCGGCGGTGCCCGCTTAGATGCTTATGGACAGCCATTCGTAACGCACCGGTACCCTTACCGTGAATCAGTCGTACTTTGGCAAGCCCGGCTAAAAAAGCGTCGTCCAAGTACTTTTCCACCTCAAGCAGGGCGTCTTCAGCATAGAGTCCTCGCAAATCAAGTTCAAATGAAATCTCCTGCGCTTTATTCAGCGCCACTTTAGCCGTTTCGCTCTGCCCGCCTGGCCTGGTTTTTTCAACCCGGCGCAATTCTTTTAATGGGACGTTTATTTTAATAATACCGACTTGCACCTGGACTTCGCCTTCAGGACCAGACGGCGCCAAAACAACGCCGTGCTGGTTGAACTTTGGTAAATATACTTCTTCCCCGCTGCGTAAAATACCTGGAACTTTGCCGGCGATAGCTTTTTCGGGAACGGCTTTGTTAACTTTTTTTTGTAGTGTCGTTAACTTTTCCCTGGCCTCTTGTATAGCGTTTTCTCTAACTTGAGCCGCTTCTTTAGCCAGTTTTACCCTAAGTTCTTTTATTGTTGACTCAGCTTCCAATCTGGCTGTCTTAACCAGCACTCTTGCTTCATCACCCGCTTTAGCCAGAATGGACTCCCGTTTCTGGGCAAGCTCAAATTCCATTTTCTCATATTTTTCTTTCAACAGCCGGGCATCTTCAGCCAATTCAACAGCCTCAGCGCGATTGGCATCAGCTTCCTGTTGTGCCTTCTCTAAATTATGCATTAATTCTTCAACATTTATTTGTTCTACAGTTAAGAATTCCCTCGCCCGCAACACCAATTCCTCCGGCAACCCCAGCTTTGATGCGGTTTCAAAAGCGTTGCTGCGGCCCGGCCGCCCTATTAAAAGACGGTAAGTGGGCCTTAAAGTGACAGCGTCAAATTCTACGCTGGCATTTTCCACCCGCTCTCTGGTATAGGCAAAATTCTTTAACTCGCTATAGTGGGTGGTTGCAATGGTTTTAGCTCCAACAGAGTGCAATTTCTCTAAAATTGACTGGGCCAGAGCCGCCCCTTCCGTCGGATCCGTTCCGGCCCCTAATTCATCAAGAAGGACCAGACTTTCACGGCCGGCCTTACCGATGATCTCGACAATGTTAACCATGTGAGAGGAGAATGTGCTAAGAGACTGCTCTATGCTTTGCTCGTCACCGATATCCGTGAAGACCTGCCGGAACATCCCGATTTTTGAACCTTCATCAGCGGGCAGGTGCAGTCCTGATTGAGCCATTAATACCATAATACCGGCGGTTTTTAAAGCGACAGTCTTACCGCCAGTGTTGGGTCCGGTCACAACCAGCGTATCAAATTCTTCACCGAGCCGCAGGTTTACCGGCACTGCCGCCTTTTGCAAAAGTGGATGCCTGCCTTGCCGGATATTCATGCACGCCTTGCCTTCAAAAACCGGAGCCCAGGCGTTCAACTTCTCACTATACCTCGCTTTGGCCATAATAAAATCAAGCTTCCCTAAGGCGTCCAGGGAAATGAGCATGTCGTCGGCGTTTCCGGCCACTTCCGCCGACAGCCCGGTAAGGATTTTTAACACTTCTTGTTTTTCCAATACCGTCAAACGCCTGATCTCGTTATTCTTATCGACCACCGCCATTGGTTCGACAAACAAAGTGGCGCCACTGGCGGACTGATCATGCACGATCCCGGGCACCTGCCCGCGGTGTTCGATTTTAACGGGCACCACATAACGGCCTTCTCTGACGGTGACAATCGGGTCCTGCAAATACTTCTGGTATTCCGGCGACCGGATTACATGCTCCAGATGTTCCTTAATCTGTACTTGAGCGTTTAATAGTTTACGGCGCACTTGCGCCAACGCGGAGGAAGCACGGTCTGCAACCTCACCGCCAGGCAAGATGGCTTGTTTTATTTTTTTTTCAAGATCCGGCAGAGAAACCAAAGCAATACCCAGTTCACTGAGAATGGGATAACGCTCCTGTTTTTCCTCTAGAAATTTTTTAATCAACCGGCCGGCCGCGAGTGTGTCGGCTATAGCTATAAGCTCCTCCGGCTCAAGCAATGCTCCCCGGCCGGCTCTTTGCAGTTGTGGCCTTATATCGCGCCAACCGTTAAGCTCAGCTGTTGGGTCCAGCCTGAGCAGTTCGCGTCCCTCGCTTGTTTCAGCCTGCCACCTGAGAATAGCGTCCAGGTCGTCAACAGGTTCCAATTCCCATACCCGTTCTTTTCCAAGTGGCGATCCAGCGTAAACAGCCAGTTGTTCTTTGATCTTATTATATTCAAGTCTTGACAACGTTTTAATATCCATAAGCCCGGCCTTCCTGCTTATTAATATTAAATAAATTATAACATATAATTTTTGTGGCACGGGACGGCGGTTAGCCTTGCGTGTATTATCCAAATGCTGAACTACAGAACACCCCGGTAATAATGCCCCCTGGTAAATCCACCGGGGCTATATCTTGCTAAAGCTTCTTTTGCACGCGATATTTTTTCATCTTCCAGCGCTTCAGGCAACTTGTTCAATGCTAAACGATAAACCTGTACAACGTCGCGCACATAGTCGGCTCCTTCGCGTTTTGCTTCGATACGTAGCGCCGCCACGCCTGTCCCGGCCAGTAACCTGACATCTTCTATAATGCACAGGTCCCTGGAATTGAATAGTTGCATCCGGCAGAACTGATCCAGTTCAAATGGAAATACAACCCCCTTGCGGTCCCTTAGCCCCCAGTGCCGGCCTGCACATGGTCCGGCGCAATTATTGCCGCAGCCAAGAAGACTTCCCGCGGCGCAATGTTCAGAGATCATCAGGGGCACCGCCCCGTGCACAATCACTTCAGCAGGAACTGGTAAGGAAGCCGCCAGGCGGCGGACCTGCTCCATGGTTAACTCCGGTGAAAGGGTAACCTGCGCTGCTCCTGCTTCCATTAAAAAAATAGCCGTTTGGCGGTTGAACACATTCAGGGAAAAATCAGTGTATACCGGTTTGCCGGTAATCTCCCTTATCTTTCTAATTAAGCCAAGGTTGCCTGCCTGAACCCCATCCAGAAAATTTTGGTCTAATTTTTCCAAAAGCCGGCAAAACCAGCCAAGCTCTTTATCATGCATAATGCGCGGCGACGATAATATGAAACGAACGCCGGCTTTCCTGCATATTTCTCCGGCGGATAGAATAATCTGCGGAGTAACAGGTTCTTTGGAACGGTACTGTTCGCCCCCGAAATATACTATTTCCGCTCCCGACTCTACCGCTGTCATCAGGGAATCCAAATCGGTAACAGCAACTGCCAGTTCCGGTGTCCCGGCATTTTCCGGCTTAATCTCTTTCTCATAAGAAAAAACGGCTGACAAACGGCCACGGAAATCTTCATCAGATATAGGGCTATGCCTGGCAGCGGCCAAACGGCGCTTTTCCAGTACGGCAAGCGCCCCGCGCCGCGCCTCATTGATTTCAGCAACCGGCACAATCAACGGTCCGGCCAGTTCGCAACGCAAGTCCCTCATGGCAAACGGGGTATTCCCCAACCTCTCAAGCTGGTTTAATAAGTATTCATAGGTTAGAGGACGCTTCAGGGCTTTCTGACACGGAGACTTTGTTTCCGCCTCCCCGGTCAGCCCGCCCGGATCAGTCACTCTGATTAGCAAAGGCTCGTTATGACGGGCAAAGACTTCAAATGACAGCGGTATTTTCTTGTTTTCTTTGGAAGAGGTAAATGTCACTCTCGCACGTTCAATAAGATCCGCGTCATGCGTCTTAAAGACACGGTCGCCGGGGAAAACCCGGCCCGGTATATCCAGATATACAATATCTCCGGCGGCTGCCCGCTCAACATTTACTCCGTCCCTGATAATCCGGTGTACTTCCCCGGCCGCGCGTCCTCCTTCAGTAACCCATACTTCAATACCATCGCCCACCCGCAGCGGTCTCTCCAATGACAATTCGGCCATCTTTCTGTTCCTGTCGAAACCTTTTACTCTTCCCAACCGGACCCCGCGGTTGTTCGGACGCTTGTAGCTCATCAACTCCCGGCCGGGACGACCGTAAAAGTAACCGGTAGTAAAATCACGGTTAAATATCTGGGCCAGGTCTCCAGCCTCTTCTGGAGTGACCTCATAATCCCCGCCATCAGCCGCCCGGTCCAGCAAATTACGGTAAATCCTTACTACAGTCGCAACATATTCCGGTCTCTTCATCCTGCCTTCGATTTTTAAAGAAGTTATCCCGGCTTTTATTAAATCGGGCAGGTGTTGGCTCATGTTGAGGTCGCGCGGACTCAAAAGGTGCTCACCAACCACTCCCGGCTCACCCACCGGGCGGTTTTTTTCGTCAACCAGCACATATTGAAGGCGGCAAGGCTGGGCACAGCGGCCCCGGTTGCCGCTCCGCCCGCCGATTAGACTTGACAGCAAGCACTGGCCGGAGTAGCAAATACATAAAGCGCCGTGTACAAATGATTCCACCTCAACCCCGCCCCACCCGGTTATTTCCTTAATGGCTTCCAGTGAAAGCTCCCGGGCCAGCACGATTCTTCCGATACCTTTTTCTTTCAATAACTGCGCTGCCGGCAGGTTATGAACAGTCATTTGCGTGCTGGCATGCAGGGGCAATTCAGGAATAACCTGCCGGGCAAGCCCGATTAAGCCCGCGTCCTGCACAATTGCCGCGTCGGCGCCGGCACGCTGCAAAAAGTGCAAAAACTTCACCGCGCCGGTTAATTCATGATCCGCCAGAAGAGTATTAACCGTAACATATACTTTGACCCCGCGCACATGAGCAAATTCCACCGCTTTAATTAACTCATGATCATCGAAGTTACCGGCTGATTCTCTGGCGTTATATAATTTACCACCCAGGTAAACGGCGTCCGCCCCGTTCTGCACCGCCGCCACCAATGCTTCCCAGGCGCCGGCGGGAGCAAGCAGTTCCGGTTTAACCGGCATTAACAGTTACTCCTTCCGCTCAAATCTTAAAAGTCCGGAACAGGGGATGACTTCAACACCCCGCTGCGTTAATTCATCCAGAAAAAGGTTCATGCCGAGCGAGTCGCTGGCCATGTGTCCTGCTATGATTACATTGATATGGTTTTTTTCCGCTTCCTTGCGGTGTTTTTCACCGATATGCATCACAACCAAGGTGCCGACGCCGGCCACGGCCAGCTTGGCGTATGCATCCTCAGAACCGCTGGTGCCTCCGGTCATATCCACCATAACCCTGCCGGCCCTTTTTTCTTTGCTGCCGACAACAATAACCGGACCTGCGTTATACTTTACAGCCTCGGCATATTCAGGGATATTTTTAATGACCTTGACCAGTTCGTCTAGAGTTTCCGGTTTTTCTTCATTTATCATATTTTGCAAATAATTCTGCACCAGATTGTCGGCGGCGGTATGTACGCATATCAAAGGAATATCCAATAGCCTTGCGGCATCAACCGCCCTGTTGTGGTTCAAAGGCAACAACCCGCGTTTAACTTCATTAATACGCGAGGCCATAATACCCTCAGCCACATTGATTGGCACCCCGAAACTGGCGAGCACGTCTTCCTGCAATTTCATCACCTGGTATAGAGCCGCCATCGCTTTTCCTTCCGGGTGGTGGGCGATAACCAGATCCACCGGTTGCCCCCGGGCGGCAAGCCGGTCGGCTAGAAGCACCTCGGTTGCCTCCATGTCGATACCGGTCAGCACACACTTAACCTCTTGTTCCGGTTCCCCGAAAAGAACTCTGGTGTCACCGTACGGGTTAAACAACCGGTCCTGATCGTATTCTTTCTTTTCATCTTCTTTCAAATCATTAAAATTTTTCTTTTCCTTTTCCAGCAACTTTAGTACTACTTCCTTTGACCGCGGGTCGTTTTCAATACCTTTTTGCACGGCCAATTCATAAATTTCTTTGATTTTCAGCTTACCTTCCCCCTGTCCCAAAATTACAGTAGTAGTCAGTAGTCAGTATTCAGTAGTCAGTATATTTCAAAACAATAAACCATTCATTCTACCGCTGAATTCTTAATCCTGACCTTAAACTACTTACCACTAGCTACTATCCCCTTACTCCCGCATACTGACTTCTTGCACCTGTCTTGTTGCTCCCGACTTCTTTCTACTGAATACTGAATACTGACTACTGTCTTCTATTTTTTTGATACAAACCGGTTGCCTTTCAGGTAAAATCTCAGCGGCATGTCTGCTCCTTCGCGAATACCGACACGGGTTGTCATAACGATTGGCTCGTTTGTCTCTTGAGCTTTATGAATAAAAAGCGTTCCTCCGGTCAGATCCATGCCGTTATGGCTGCGTGTTATCCCCATGGCCTGCACTAGTTTTGCCGGGCCTCCGCATAGTTCCTCCAGCCTCTCCCGCTTTCTTCTTAAACGCATCAACTGCAGCCCTTCGACCGGCTCCAGCGCCCGGATCAAAACAGCCTCCCCTACACCTTCCGGTGCCGAAACCACATTAAAACAGTAATACATACCGTAAATAAAATATACATAAGCATAACCCGGCGCCCCGAACATCACCCGGTTGCGGCGAGTAATGCCGCGTGAGGCGTGACAGGCAGGATCACCTTGAAGATAAGCCTCTGTTTCAACAATTTTGCCGGCGGTGATTCCTTCCGGGGACATATGAACAAGCAGGCTACCTAGCAGTTCTCTGGCTACTGTAACAGTATCACGGTCGTAAAAAGCGCGGGGAAGGCTCTCTTTTTTTGCGACTGTCTCAGAAGTATCTAACATTTTTAGGCACCAAATTTTTGTTTCATTAAAACATTTCAAGGCCGATAAAAAATCTGTTATTCTGACTCCTGAATTCTGACTCCTGAGTCTTTAATCAGCTACTTATTTTTTTCATCCAGGTACAGGAGCAGTTTTTCCAACGGCATCGTGTTGACAATATCGCCGGCTTCCAGCCAAGCCCGGCGCGCCACCGCCACTCCATAAGGCATTTCGTCCATCCTTTTCAGGTCATGAGCATCTGTGTTTACGGCTATTTTAATACCTTTATCTTTGGCTAAGCGGGCGTTTATATCATTCAAATCCAGACGGTCCGGAGATGAGTTAATCTCTAATATCGTACCACAAGCGGCGGCGGCATCCAATACTCTTTCAAGATTAAGAGCGTATTCATCCCGCCTCCCCAGCAAACGTCCGGTCACATGACCGATGATGTCGACATTTTTATTATTTATCGCCGAAATAATCCTGCCGGTCATCGTTTCGCGGTCCTGTCTAAAAGCGCTATGGACCGACGCCACTACTATGTCGGTTTCTTCAAGTATTTCATCGGGACAATCCAAATCCCCCTTGGGAAGGATATCCACTTCCATACCCGTAAGAATTCTAAAATCCTCATTATTTTCACTAAATTTCTCATTCATCATTCTTATCTCTCGGTGCTGTTTTTTTAGCTTTTCCAGAGAAAGCCCTTTTGCGATTTTAAGAGACTGCGAGTGGTCGGTAATAGCCAAATACTTATAGCCTTTTTCTTTGGCCCTTTTCACAACTTGCTCAATGGTAGCGACGCCGTCGCTCCAAGTAGTATGAATATGCAAGTCGCCTATTATATCACTCTGTTCCACTAACTGCGGAAGTCTGTCATTAATAGCGGATTCAATTTCGCCCCGGTCTTCCCGGATTTCAGGAGGTATATAGGACATGCCCAGGGCAGCGTATATATCCCCTTCATCATGGACCGCATCGGTTCGCTCTATCACTGAATGAGCAAAATCCACACCTTTTGCGCCTAATATTTCTTGCAATCGAGACAGATGCTTTTTACTTCCGGTGCTTTTATGCAGCGCCAGAAAGAACATCTCCTCCGGCACAATTTCCAATTCGACGTCAATACCCCACCAGGTATGAAATCTGGCACGGTTTTCAACTATTTTCGCCGCCTCTTTTATGCGTGGATGGCTTTTAACTGCATCAAAAACCATGCTTGCGTCTTCAGCCTCAACCACCAGGTCAATATCTCCCACTGTTTCTCTCCACCTGCGAATGCTGCCCCCAACTTCAACTCTAGTAACGCTGGAGATAATATTTAGGTATTCCGTCAGTTCCGCGGCCAGTTCTCTCGCCGTAGCCAGCAAAACGTTGCCGGACCGTCTTTTGATCATTTCCACATTCCTGATTATATCCATTTCCAGTTTAACACCCATCCCCGGCAGGCCGCGCACACGCTTGGCCAGGGCTGCCTCAGCAAGTTCTTCGGGGTTGGATATGTTCAGTTTTTCCAGGAGCATGCTGGCCCGCTTT
Organism: Pelotomaculum isophthalicicum JI; assembly: GCF_029478095.1. Lineage (NCBI taxonomy): Bacteria > Bacillati > Bacillota > Clostridia > Eubacteriales > Desulfotomaculaceae > Pelotomaculum > Pelotomaculum isophthalicicum. Next base: position 64,277 of record NZ_JAKOAV010000004.1, read on the forward strand.
GGCCCGATCCCAGGCAACGACATAATTTCTATTACACCTTGAGGGACTTCCCGCAACAACTCCTCGTGCTTCTGCAGACGCCCCGTTAGTAGAATTTCCTCTATCTTTTTTGCGATATTTTTGCCTATCCCGGGTATTTTTTTCAAATCAACTTTTTTTTTGATTTCTTCAACAGGTTCATTAAGACCAGCCAGTACTTTTGCCGCGTTACGGTAGGCGCGGATCTTGAAAAAATCATCCCCTCTAAATTCATGAAGCTCAGCCAATTCATAAAATATCCGGGCTATTTCAGCATTTCGCAAACTAACCGCCCCGTTTCGGTATAAGATAAAACTCATGAAGTAAACTTCATGAGTTCAAGTGCGTTCTACTTTGATTCCGGTTCAAGCATTCGAACCATATTTTCATATTCTTCCCGGAGTTTAATTAATTCATCCGCCATGTTTAAGGCGGCAAGCATAGCTACTTGCGACTTGCTCAATTTTGGGTTGCGTTCAGTCAACTGCTTCATTTTATGGTTGACATACTGGGCAACCTTCAACATCTGTGCCGGGGAACTATCGCCTTTGAGTGTATAATACTCACCGAAGATTTCAACTTCAACCCGGAACTCCCGCTCCTCCGACATAAAACTCCCCCAGGTGTTTCTCGAATTTAAATAATAGTTATTTCGTCATGTTGCTACATTTTCCTTCACCATAAAAAATTTTTCTGATTTTTGCAGATTATGCCGCTTTTCAACCTCTTAGCTGCGCTCCAAAACGGTTGGATAACTCTGTGGCAATGGCATCAGTTGCTTCACTAACTTCCGCGTCAGTGAGGGTACGGTCCGCAGCCTGAAATTTCAGCGAGAAGGCCATGCTCTGATAACCCTGGGGAACTTGCTCACCCTGGTAAATATCAAACAACGAAACAGATATAAGCAGTTCTCCACCGGTTTTTCGGATTGTTTCCAGGATATCACCGGTACGGTTTTCTCTTTTCAGCACAATCGCCAAATCCCGTTCGACACCGGGGAATTTCGGCAGCGGTTTGTATACTTTCGGCTGTCCTGAAACAGCATATAATTTTTCAAAATCAATTTCAAAGGCCACGACTCTCTCAGGCAACTCATATTTCTCCAGCACATCCGGGTGCAGTTCACCGATAACGCCAATTTTGCGCCCACCCGCATCCAATGCCGCCGTCCTGCCGGGGTGGAAACTTGGATTGTTGTTTTCCGGATAGAAATTGACAACCTCTGTTCCAAAATCACTAAAAATACTTTCCAGCACACCTTTCAAGAAATAGAAGTCATACTCCTGTGACTGCATCTTCCAATTCCCGGGCGCTTTTCCCATGGCCACAGCCGCAAGGGCAGGCCGTTCTTCCGGGGGATGGTTGTCACCCCCAGGCAAAAATACCGTGCCAAGTTCAAAAATAGCGCCATCTTGCACCCTGCGGTTGAAATTTCTAGATAGCACCTCCAGCAACCCGGGGAGCATCATCGTACGCATTACTGAATGTTCTTCACTGAGTGGGTTCTGTATTTTTACAGTATTCCTGAACGGGCTGTCCGCAGGCAGGTTCATCAGATCAAAAACCCGCGGGTTGGTAAAACTATATGTGACCACCTCATAAAAACCGGCGCCGGCCAGGGCATCGGCAATCAACGTCTTGAAAGACTGTTCCCGTGTTTTAGCCCCATGGCTGGAAGATCCGAACGGCAAGGTGGCGGGTATCTGGTGATAACCGTGAATCCTGGCTACTTCTTCAATAAGGTCTTCCTCTATGCTCACATCAACCCGGTAAGTCGGTACGGTAACCAGCAGGTCCTCGCCCGCATCCTGTACATTAAAATGAAGCCTGGACAGGATATCAGACGCCTTTTCCTTTGGTATATCCAGTCCAAGAACATATGCTGCGCGTTTTGGCCTGAACATAACCGTTTTTTCGTTTGCCGGTGAGATATAGTTGTCAACGACACCGGTCACAACTTCGCCCGCGTCCATATCATAAATAAGCTGTGCGGCCCGGTTAATCGCCATTAGACAACCGCCGAGATCGATTCCTTTTTCAAAACGCAGGGATGCCTCGGAGCGCAAGCCAAGCGCTTTTGAAGTCCGCCTGATGCTTACCGGATTGAAATAAGCCGACTCAAGCAATATCGAAGTTGTTTGATCTGTCACTTCTGTGGACAATCCGCCCATAACTCCCGCGACCGCGACCGGCCCGGACGGGTCGGTGATAACCAGCATATCCTTATTTAATTTCCGCAAAACATCGTCCAGAGAAACCATCTCCTCGTCCTCTCTGGCCCTGCGGACGATTATATGATGGTCGACAAGTTTATCGTAATCAAAAGCATGCAAGGGCTGGCCCATTTCCAGCATGACATAGTTGGTAACGTCAACAATGTTACTAATCGGCCTCATTCCGGCGGCGCGCAAGCGCGACTGCATCCACAACGGTGAACGGCCCACACGGACATTTTTAATTAAACGCGCAACGTAACGCCGGCATAAATCGGGTTCGTCTATATCTACCCGGACCTGTCCGCCGATATTTTCCCCTGCCTCCGGGAAAGACGGTTCAACCGGCCGGAACGGACGTCCAAGCAACGCAGCCACTTCACGCGCCACTCCGATAACTGACAGGCAGTCACCGCGGTTTGGCGTCAGGTCAAGCTCCAGGATGAAATCATTCAGACCCAATATTTCTTTTGCGTCACGGCCAAGTGGAGTTCCCGGCGGCAAGATCATGATTCCATGGGCCTGATCAGCCGGCATTGTTTTGGCGTCAATTCCCAACTCCTGGCCTGAGCACATCATCCCACGGGACTCCACTCCTCTGAGTTTAGCCCGCTTAATCACAAATCCCCCCGCCAATTTGGCCCCTTCCAGGGCTACCGGTATGACATCGCCTTCCTTGACATTTGTAGCCGCTGTAATTATTTGCAGTTTTTCTTCACCAGTATTCACAGTGGTGATAACCAGCTTATCAGCATTGGGATGAGGGCTGATTGTTTCAATTCGACCTGTTACCACCCCGGAAATATCCTTGCCCAATTCGGTTACACTTTCCACAGCAATACCCGCGAGAGTTAGACGCTCGGCAAGTTCTTGCGGCGGCAGATCAAGATCGACAAAATCCTGCAACCAATTATAAGATATGTACACGGTGTATACCTCCTGAATCGGTCTTTATAAAAACTTAATTACTACGTATATAGAGTTAATTAAAACTGCCGTAAAAACCGCAAGTCGTTTTCGAATAAAATCCGTAAGTCATCAATGCCATATTTGAGCATGGTAATTCGCTCCACACCAAGTCCAAAGGCGAAGCCGGTGACCTCTTCCGAATTGTAGCCGGAAACTTCCAACACCCGCGGATGCACCATACCGCTGCCCAGGATCTCCAGCCAGCCTGTGTGCGAACAAACCCGGCACCCCTTACCGCCGCACATAACGCAGGAAATATCAACTTCCGCGCTGGGTTCGGTAAAAGGAAAATAACTGGGTCGGAAACGTGTTTTGGTTTTTGGCCCAAAGATTTCCCTCATAAAAAGGTCTAGCGTCCCCTTAAGATCACTGAAGGTAATCCTGCGGTCAATAGCCAGACCTTCCACTTGGCTAAACATGGGTGAATGAGTAGCGTCATCGTCACGCCGGTAGACCTTGCCGGGAGATATGACTTTCACCGGCAAATTTGGCGCTGTTTTTTCCATGGTGCGCACTTGTACTGACGAGGTCTGAGTGCGTAATAATGTGTCGCTGCTGATAAAGAAAGTATCCTGCATGTCCCGCGCCGGGTGATCTTTGGGCAAATTAAGCGCCTCAAAGTTATAATAATCAGTTTCTATTTCCGGCCCTTCAGCGATGTTATATCCCAACCCCAAAAAAAACTTCTGGATCTCTTCCGTCACGATGGAAAGGGGGTGCTTGCCGCCACGCAGTACCGGCGAGCCGGGGAGTGTTACATCAATCCCCTCATCTTTCAAACGTAGCTCCTTGGCCAGTTTTTTCAGGGCAGAGGTCCTCGTAGCCAATTCTTTTTCTATGGAAGCCCTTACTTCGTTGGCAATCTGGCCGATAAGCGGCCTTTCCGCCGCGCTCAGCGCTCCCATACCCCGCATTACCTGGGTTAGCTCACCCTTTTTACCTAAATATTTCACCCTTAGATCATTCAAATCTTCAAGAGTGCAGGCACTCGACAGGTCCTGGAGAGCGTCCGCGCCAATCCGCCGTAGCTTCTCTTCCATCAAATCAACCTCCTTTAGCGCATTATACAATAATTGCATAAAAATAAAAAATCGCCTATAGCGACTCTCAATAATAAAAAAACCGTCCTCCAGGGACGGACCGTTTTCCGAGATAACCACCCTATCAGGTACGGGGCAGAATAAAACCCGATACTATCTTCCATATAACGGTGGAAGTTCCGGCGGCACCTACTGATTGACACGTTCAGTTGCAGTTCCGGGGTGAATTTCAATGAACATTATTCTAGGCGGGCTTTCAGTCTACTGACCCACCCTCCCTGAAGAACATAGCACATCTACTTATCCCCTTCATCACCATTTTTTGTTTAATTTATAAAACTAATGTATTGCCAGCCTCCTGTAAAGCATGTAAGCCCTGACTGAACCTGTTGCCTCGAACAGCCTCCAAAAAAATTCGGCGGTTAAAAGCATTTAACCACAACCTTTCCTCAATTTTTTGGGGACCTTTCTTTAGTCATTATACCATACGCCAAAATTGATGACAAGAAAGTTTGCAATCAAAAATGTCTGAATTATTTATTAACTATTTACTGAGTTGCGTTGGCGCACAGCTTCGTACAGCAGTATGGCTGTCGATATCGCAACATTTAAAGATTCAGCGCGGCCCGGCATCGGGATATGAACGCGTTCAAACACAGCGGACATAACATTTCCCCCGGGACCCCTGGGTTCACTGCCGACAACCAAGGCGCAAGATTCAGTCAAATTACTTTCAAATATAACCTTGCCGCCGTGTGGCATACCGGCAACAAGTTTGATGCCATGACGATTAAAAAATGTTTCCACTTCATCAAACGCACTGTTACGAATAACCGGAATATGAAAAATTGAGCCCATGGTTGCCCGCAACGCTTTCGGGTTGAATATATCGGCAGTTCCTTTCAGAAGAATAACGCCATCCGCGCCTGCCGCGTCAGCCGAACGCACAATGGTACCCAGATTTCCCGGATCCGCAACCCCGTCAACCAGCACCAGCAGCCAGGGTCTCACTCCCGCATGCAGGTCATTCAGCTTATACCACCGCCACTTTACAACAGCCAAAATGCCCTGTGGGGTGACAGTATCAGCTAACTCTTCAAAAAGTGACTCTTCCACCTCCAAGACAGATATGCCTCTAACCGACGCAGCTTCCAGCAATGCCTGTCCACGGGCATTACACATTGCCTTCTCGCAATAAACTAGCATTTCCACGGAAAAGGATGATTCCAAAGCTTCTTCCACAAAACGCGTACCTTCGACCAGAAACTTTCCTTCTAAATCCCTGAAGCGGCGAGTTGCAAGGCGGCGCAAGTATTTTATGCGGGGATTTTGTCTGCTTATCAACCTATGGTAACCTACCTCTCCTCCAAATCCCTGAGTTTTGCCGCCCGGCCCACCACTACTAGGACATCTCCAGATTTGATCACCTGTTTGGCTCCGGGGGAGATAATTACTTCATTACCGCGCCTGATTGCCAGCACAGTAACCCCGTGTTTCATCCTGACATCTGCCTCTTCCAGAGTTTTTCCGGCAAATTCTTCCGGCGTTATCAGTTCAACGATGCTATAATCCGAAGAAAGATTTATCTGGTCAAGAATATTCTTGGAAACCAAAGCGTGAGCCACCCTGACCCCCATATCACGCTCAGGGAAGACCACATTATCGGCTCCGATTCTTTCCAGAACTTTTCCGTGCAGTTCTGTAACCGCTTTTGCCACAACTCTTTTTACACCCATGTCTTTAAGCATCACCGTTACCAGTATGTTTGACTGAATATCCTGTCCAATCGCCACAATCACCACATCAAAGTTGCGTATACCTAACGCCTTTAAAGCCTGTTCATCCATTGCGTCTACTTGGACGGCATGGGTTACGCTATCTTTAATATCATTTACTTTTTCTTCGTTAGTATCAACCGCCAGGACATCATAACCCATTTTGGCCAGAGTCAGCGCGACACTTCTGCCGAATCGCCCCAGTCCAATCACTGCCAACTGTTTCATATTTCCTTCCTTCTTCCCTCTACATATAAAAATATCACAAGCTTCCACTGCCCTTTTTTAAACCTGAGCATATTCCAAAGCACTTTATTTTTTTAAAAAAACATGATAATAGTTATCATGTTTTTTGTCATTATTAAATTATAATATCCTTAGAGTTTGGCTTTGGCCATCTCAACCAGACGGCCAAAGGATTGTGAGTCGTTAATTGCCATTTCCGCCAGTAACTTTCTGTTGATTTCAATACCCGCCAGTTTGAGACCGTTCATCAGGCGGCTGTATGAGATTCCGTTCATCCTGGCGGCCGCGTTGATCCTTGCTATCCAAAGCTTTCTAAAATCACGCTTTCTTGCTTTCCGGTCGCGATAGGCATAAACCAGCGACTTCATCACTTGCTGGTTGGCAACCCTGTAAAGTTTGCTTTTTGAACCCCGGTAACCTTTGGCTAATTTTAATACTTTCTTATGTCTTCTATGTGAAACCACACTGCTTTTAGCCCGTGGCATGTGAAATTCCTCCTTTATATGACCGAATCGATACAGGTATTGTTAGGGAATCAGCCTTTTCAGGCGACCGGCGTCGACAGCGCTGACAACAATTGCCTTGCGTAGGTTGCGTTTTCTTTTGGCGCTCTTTTTGCCAAGGATATGGCTATGAAAAGAATGGGAACCTTTAAACTCCCCGGTAGCCGTTTTTTTAAATCTTTTTGCCGCCCCACGGTGTGTTTTTATTTTAGGCAATTCGATACACTCCTTCCTAGTTATCCTGTTTTGGTGCTAGAATCATAATCATATTTTTTCCTTCTAATTTTGGCTGCCTTTCAACCGTTGAAAATTCTCCCAAGTACTCCGCCAGACGAGTAAGTAATTTCTGACCCAATTGAGTATGGACAATCTCACGTCCACGGAAGATAATGGTTGCCTTGACTTTATCGCCATCTTTTAAAAACCGGATAGCATTTTTGGCTTTTACATCAAAATCATGATCTTCGATATTGGGCCGGAGTTTAACTTCTTTAATACTGACAATCTTCTGCTTTTTCCTGGCTTCCTTCTCCCGTTTGCTCTGCTCGTACTTATACTTGCCAATGTCCATGATCCGGCAAACCGGCGGTTTCGCAGCAGGAGCCACTTCCACAAGATCAAGTTGCCTTTCTTCGGCCAAGCGTTGAGCCTCTCTGGCAGACATAATACCGAGTTGGGTGCCTTCGCTGTCAATCACCCTAACTTCCTTAGCCCTGATCTCCTCATTGACACGGAAATCTTTTGTGATAGCGTGTTCACCTCCCAATAAAAATAAAAAACGATAACTAAGACTATTTTAAATAAAAAAGCGGGCGTAATCCCACCCGCTAAAAGCTAATCATTTCTCAAGAAACCTAATGGACAGCGTTTTCTAAAACGCGTCATAAGGTGAGAAGCGGATGGCTTCTACTTTTAAATATTTGTCATTTAATGGCTGTATTATAACATATCACATTTACCAAGTCAATAAAAGCTTACAGACGTTAATCTTGACCTTCAATCGATCCCAGGCCGTGGGAGTAAAAATGCTCCCGCAGGTGATATATCATTTTTTCAGAGACGTCAAACTCCGCAGCTATCTCAACGTCTGTTTTATCTTCTTTAAGATCTTCAATAAATCGATCAAAGTCCACTCCGACTTCACCCGTCATTTCTTTAAGACTGGGCTCACTGCTCCAGGGGACACGGCTTTCTGTGACAAAGTCCATGTTGTCCATTTATTCACCCCGTTTTTTCAGTATTCTACCCAGCATCGGTCAGTTTAAATCAACCATTACAGCATTTTAGCGTTGTTAAATGGCTGCAATCATTTAATAACTTCAATATACCTTTTTCCCATTGCGGGAAATCAATCAGATTCAAACAGGCATTATCCAAGAATAGACGCCATTGCTCGTTAAGGTTAATCCCCAGCACACTACAGATAATAGCGCGAATCGCCCCTCCATGAGCCACTACTAGAACTTTTTCACCATCATGCTTTTTAATAATCTTTTTCACTTCGTTTACACAACGCTCCGCCATTTCTGACAGATTTTCCCCTTGAGGTATGCGTGTATCCAGAGGTCTGTTCCACCAACTCTTTATTTGTCCGGGATATGCCTCCTCAATTTCCTTCACGGTCATACCTTCCCAGACACCAAAATTCAGCTCTCTTAATGCTGGAGTTGTAATTACATCCATACCATGTGGTTGTGCGATAATCCTTGCTGTTTCATAAGCCCTGGTTAAATCGCTGCTATAAAAACAATGGATTTTATCACTGGCCAGGCGTTGAGACAACATCCCCGCCTGCTCGCGCCCCCGGTCAGATAGCAAGACATCTGAGTGGCCCTGTATTTTCATTATGGTATTCCATGATGTTTCCCCGTGCCGCACAAAATAAATCCGGCAAGTCATTAATCTCCCTCCAGTATTCATTCCAGAAGAACCTGGATTTATTGCTAGGTTCCAGATATATACTATAAATAATTAACGTCTATATCTGTACCTTTCTTTTATTCTGACTCCTGAATTCTGACTCCTGCAGTTACGATACTATTAAACTCTATTTATATTGAGCACCGGATATACTGCCAACAACAGCGTTACTTCCATTGCTTCATTGATAAAACCATATATATCCCCTGTAAGCCCACCTAACTTTTTCGTTATCAACAAGCCGGCCAGGCAGGTGAGCACAACACAAACCAGGATAAGCCAGAAACCTTGTACTCTAAATAAAACCCCCGTTATTGCAACCGCTATTAAAGTAGACACAGACAACTCTTTGGTTCCTGTATAAATCGCATATATTTTCCCCAAACCTTCCGGTCTGGCATAGGGAAACAATGTAATGGCAAATGTCATGGCCCAGCGGCTTAAAGACGGTACAATCAGTAAAATCCTTGTCAGTTCAGTGCCGGTTAGACCAAGCCATAAGTTGTATTTCAAAAGCAACAGGCACACAACCCCGACAACACCAAAAGCGCCTACCCTGCTATCATGCATAATATCCAATTTTCTTTCTCTTGACCGACCGCTAAATAAACCGTCAATACTATCCATAAAGCCGTCCAGGTGCACTCCGCCAGTCAAAACAACCATTCCTACGACAAGCAGCGCCGCCTCGACATTAACAGGGAAAAGCAACCTTACCGCCCAGTCTAAAACAGCCATGAGCGCGCCAAGGGTAAGTCCCACCAGTGGGAAAAACGCTGTTGACTTACCACAAGCGACTTCATCAAATTTTATGGTGGGTAAAGGCAATCTGGTAAGTTGATAAAAAGCAAACAGGATACTTTTCAAATTATGTCTCCCTAAGCTCTTTCAAATATCAAACACAGAATCGTTCCGGGCAATAGATTTAAGTTCCAGGGGAAGCCCGGCGATTACAAGATAGACACGGTCAGCTTTGCTGGCTAAAACCTGATTGACTTTGCCTGCCAGATCCCTAAAGGACCTGCCCAAAGACGATTCCGGGACAACACCCATCCCTACTTCATTTGAAACAACTACTAGATGTGCTCCTGACTCAACAACATCAGCAATTCCGGCAGCTTGCTCCATGATAAACAATTCTTTTTTTGACTTCGTTGTTCCCGGCTCAGGTAATTGGTCATCCAGTAGAATATTAGTTAACCATAAAGTCAGACAGTCCAGCAGAAATACATCGCCTTTACAGCCACTTAACATTACCTCAATTACATTTTTCTGTTCCTCAACAGTTATCCAGTCTTTAGGCCTAAAGGCCTGATGCAGCCGGATTCGTTCGGCCATTTCATCATCAAGCGATGCCGCGGTTGCAATATAAGTTATCTTGCTGCCTAAACCAATAGCTACCTTCTCGGCAAACTTGCTTTTACCGCTCCTAGCGCCGCCGATTATCAAGATTAGCTTGCCTTTCATCATTTTTCACCAATTAGTAATAATAAACCCCGTGCCCACCTGGCCGGGGGAAGACTATCTGATTGCATATCCCGTGAAATTTACTAGCGCTCAATGATTTCTTTAACTTTTATTATTAATTCTTCGATCAAATGCGGCAGTGGTTCTGACTTTAGCCCCACTATGTCGACACCTGCCCTGGTTAACGGTAATAAGATCTTTCTGGCAGGGCTGGAGGCAATCGCCTCAGCCATTTTTGGCGTTAATTCACCCTGCATGGAATTGGCGAATAAAATACTAATTGATCCAACAATTAGATCAACTCTTCCAGTGTTAAAAACTACGGCATTTTCACCGGTCGCGCCTTCATTCGCGCCTGCGCGCAACATTACTGAAGTAGCCAAAGCATTGGTTCCCAGCGCCAAGAGATCTACTTCTTCCGGCAAATCCCTTCGCAGCCTTTCGGTTATATGTTTACCTATACCGCCGCCCTGCCCGTCAATAACCGCAATTCGCATAATCCACCACCAATAAAAAATCATATTGAATTATACCACATTTAGACAGAAAATAAAGACCCTTCGGGTCTTAGTTTTTTACCGTTATGAATGTTAAAATACGATAACTAACAAATATTAACATACTGTGTGTAAAATTGTGGATATGTTATTAATTTCTATTTTAACATGGCCGTTGCAAGTTCACCGGAGCTCATTTTCCCTAATTTTGACTCCAATTCAACAATCCGTAAATTTTTATCAAGCAAACGCCTTGCATAGCGGCAATTATCCCGGTGAAGCCTGTGGTTTTCCTTCTCCAATTTGTTAAGGAAACCGGTTCTTTCCCTTTCAGTTCTTTCGATTAAATTCATTAACACTCTCCGGCTAAGCCGGAGTTGCTCAACTTTTTCCTCCAACTCCATTATCCTTCGCCTCAAGTAACAAACATCAACATTATCTTCCAATGCAACACCACCTTACCAGAATTCCAATGCTAGTATATGCATGGGAAGTATTAAATAGACATTATGACCATGCTGCGCTGTTCTAAAGGATTAGGTACCTTTTCTATTTTTCATTTCCTGAAGCACGGCATAAGATACTGTAACCATTCCAAGACCTTGACCCTCTTTATGACCTACACCGTGGTAATCTGACCCGCCCGTTATAATCAGATTATATTCTTCACCCAACTTTCGATAGTATTCAGATAATTCCCTCGAGTGCGAAGGGTGATATGCTTCTATACCGATTAAACCCTTTTGGACCAGCTCCAGTATTGATTTGCTGGAATAACTAAGTCCGGGATGGGCTAAAACAGGTAAGCCATTAGCTTTCCGGATTAGTTGAACAGCTTCAGCCGGCTCTATCTTATAACGTGGAACATATGCTGGACATCCTTTGCCGATGAATTTATCAAACGCCTCCGCCAAATCATTAACTACACCTGCTTCAACCATTGCCGCAGCTAAATGTGGACGTCCAACCGAACCAGTTCCTGAAAAGGCCATTACTCTATCCATCACAACCGGTAAACCCAGTTTCTGCAGCTTTCCAACCATTTGCTCAACGCGCTTTAATCTGTAGCTGCGAAACAACGAAATTGTTTTTAGAAATTCCTTATCAGTAATGTCCAGCAAATAACCAAGAATGTGTATTTCTTCCTCATTTGACTCTGTACTTAACTCAATGCCGGGGATAACTTCTATCCCAAAAACATGACCAGCTTCCATCGCTGGTTTAATACCTTCCACCGTATCATGATCTGTAATCGCAATCGCCTCTAGACCGATTTCTTTGGCACGGGCTACTACCTCCACGGGGCTGTCCGTGCCATCCGAGGCACTCGTATGTACATGCATATCCACTGGCACAATTATTCACCTGCTTTTCAGGTATTCAGAACCCGGAAGTCAGAATTCAGCATATTTCGGGAGCATAAACCATTCTCTTATTCTGACTCCTGATTACTGACTACTGACTCCTATTTAATTACCTGCCGGATTACCCTGATGAAGTTGCCACCGAGCACCTTTTTAATAACAAATTCATTATATCCCCGTTCTAATAAACCCGCTGTTATCACCGGCAAGCACGAGCAATCAACTAATCCTGCCGGTAATTCCTCCGTGCCGTCAAAATCCGAGCCGATCCCCACACAGTCCGGCCCGCCAACCGCGATAACATGTTCAATATGATCAAGAACATCATCTACTGAAGGGTTCTCGCCACCAAGAAAGTCAGGAACGAAAGTAACCCCCATTACCCCCCCATGCCCTGCGAGAGCTTTGATTTGCTCATCAGTTAAATTCCGGGGGTGGTCGCAAAGTGCCCTGCAGTTAGAATGAGAAGCAATTACCGGCTGCCGTGACGTTTTTATGACATCCCAAAAACCTTGTTCAGACAGGTGGGACACATCAACCAGCAAACCCAGTTCATTCATTTCTTCCACAACCGCTGTTCCAAACTCTGTCAATCCCTCTTCTGGACAATCTTCTCCAACACCGGTACCCAATTCATTACGCCCATTCCAGGTCAGGGTAATGCTGCGAACCCCCAACCTGTAAAAAACACGTAAAACTCCAAGACTCCCTGCCAGGGCCTCGCCTCCCTCAATAGAAAGGAAGGCGGCAATCTTACCGGACATTATTGCCTGATCAATTTCACCAATACTTTTTACATGTGAGATTACATCATTATTGTTTTCCATCTCCCGATGAAATAAATCAATTAGTTCTAACGCTCGCTTGGTTGCCACATTTTTGTATTCCGGAGCAATAAACGCGGCAAAGAACTGAACATTTACCTTCCCAACTTTCAGACGAGGCAGATCAATGTGACCAAGGCCCGAACAACCGGCGAGCGGCCTACCCTCATCAAGCATGGCGGTAAGCGCATCGCAATGGGTATCCAACACGATACTTTCATTATGTAAAGCTTCAGCTTTTTTATTAATTATTTTTTCCAAAATTCTTCCTCCAAGAACTAATTCGCTTAACAATAAAAAACCCTGTTTATAGATAATAAATAAACAGGATCTAACCAACCAGATGTAAATATAATATTTATCTCGGTTCAACAATTAATTTAATGGCAGTTCTCTCTTCCCCGTCAATAATGATATCAGTAAACGCAGGTATACAAATTAAGTCAACACCACTGGGAGCTACAAATCCTCTGGCTATCGCTACAGCTTTAACTGCCTGGTTTAGCGCGCCTGCTCCGATTGCCTGCATTTCGGCACAACCCCGCTCCCGAAGCACACCAGCCAGGGCACCGGCAACAGAATTTGGATTAGATTTTGCTGAAACTTTTAAGACATCCATTTAGCTACCTCCTTCATTACCATATATATATAAATATGCTGCAATGATTTGTCACCCTGAACTTCCTGTATAAAAAATATATTCGCGAGCAGTTGGAAAATACCTCTTTACTTAATGAAAAATGTTTAATTAAAAACAAAAGCTAGGTTACTCATAGTTTTGAATCCTACTAATCGACACTGCTTCTCCTGTAATTTCATCAATTTCAATAATTACACCGTTAAACTGGAAAAGACCGGACGCGACCTCAAATTTTAAGGGGATTTGGGTTATGAAACGTTTAATTACAATCTCCTTCTTAGCGCCGATCACTGATTCACAAGGACCGGTCATACCTAAATCAGTAATATAAGCAGTGCCCCCCGGCAGGATACGTTCGTCAGCAGTCTGTACATGCGTGTGAGTACCGCACACCGCAGAAACCCGCCCGGCAAGATACCACCCCATAGCAATTTTTTCCGAGGTTGCCTCGGCATGAAAATCCACAACTATTACTTTTGCTTTATCCGACAAGTTTTTTAACAACTCATCCACCTTACGGAAAGGACAGTCAATCGCTTGCATAAAAGCCCTGCCGGAGAGGTTTATTACTGCTACTTTTACCTTCCGTCTTGTTTCATAAATATTAACGCCGTTACCCGGAGTGCCGGGCGGGTAATTTGCCGGCCGCACTATTCGTTTTTCATGGTTAATGTATTCTAAAGCCTCTTTTTTGTTCCAGACATGATTACCCATTGTGAGGACATCTACCCCGGCAGAAAATAATTCCTGGGCAGTTTCTCTAGAGATGCCGTTACCACCAGCGGCGTTTTCACCGTTCGCAATAACCATATCCAATTCATGTTCATGTTTCAATTCGGTTAAGTTAACCTGCACAGCTGTTCTGCCAGGGCGCCCGACAACATCGCCGATCATCAACAAACGCACGTTTTTGACCCTCCTTTATTTGTCGAACACCAATACCTTGCCTTCCTCGCGAAAAGCAAACAGGTACTTGTCTTGACTGGTGCCTTTCATCCTCTCAAGCATATGCCCGATCATTTCTTCCTGAGCAACGATTTCTTCTTCGATATAATAATCGTATCCTTCAGTTACAAGATTATTATTAAAATATTGACGAAATAATTCCACGATCAATGTTATTTCTTCCTGAACCAGGGTATTTACATCACGCTGCACTTCTATAATAGTAAGATTATCACAGATCTGACTATTCAATAAAATAACATTATTATCCTTGCCTTCCAGCAAGTTGTATACTTCTATACTACTCAGCAGCCTTGCTTTTAAATCATTCAATTCATTATCAATTAAAACCTTAGAATACATAAAAGTAAATCTTAACAACTGTTTCTCAGGGTCGAAGTTTATAGCAGCCACTTCCGGGTAACAGACTAAAATTGAAATTAACAACCCGACACTGCTGTTAACATCGTTATTTTTACCTTTATAGCAAACTCCCAAAAAAGTCACCTTCCCTAAAATACCTACTAAAACATGTATAGATTCTGTTTCCTATAAAGGATTCCTGCTTTTTTTCAATCAAAGCGTCTAAAAAATATTTTCCAAAGAACAATTTGGCGACGAAAATATTTTTTTCAAGGAATAAAAAACGGCCCTTTGTAGAGCCGTTTTTTATTTATTTTGCGTATTCAACCACCCTTGTTTCCCGGATACTCACGACTTTGATCTGACCTGGATAATCCAACTCGTTTTCTATTCTTTTTGCGATATCCCGTACCAGCCTGATTGCGCCGATATCATCAATTTTATCAGGCTTAACCATAATGCGAACTTCACGTCCCGCTTGAATTGCGTAGGATTTCTCGACGCCCTCGAAGGAGTTGGCAATCTCCTCAAGTTTTGTGAGGCGCTTGATGTATGCTTCCAGCGTTTCCCTGCGTGCACCCGGTCGTGCGGCGGAAATAGCGTCGGCGGCCTGAACAAGAACAGCAATAGTTGTCTTCGGGTCTTCGTCTCCGTGGTGAGCGGCAATAGCATGAACAATATCATGCGATTCCTTGTATTTCTTAGCCAGGTCAACGCCGATAGTCACGTGCGGTCCTTCCACTTCGTGGTCGACCGACTTGCCTATATCGTGTAATAAACCGGCTCTTTTTGCCATTTGGATATCAACACCCAGTTCAGAAGCCATTAGACCAGCCAAGTGGGCAACTTCAACTGAATGCTTTAATACATTCTGGCCGTAACTTGTACGGAATTTCAGCCGTCCCAAAAGAATAACCAATTCCGGATGAATACCGTGCACACCTGTTTCAAAAGTCGCTTGTTCTCCAGCCTCCCTAATTTGGTTGTTGACCTCTTTTCGGGCTTTTTCAACCATTTCCTCAATACGTGCCGGATGGATTCTGCCATCAACGATCAATTTTTCCAGAGCAATCCTTGCCACTTCTCTCCGGATCGGATCAAAACCTGACAAAATCACAGCTTCCGGTGTATCATCAATAATAAGATCTATTCCTGTGAGCGTTTCAAAAGCGCGAATATTTCTACCTTCGCGTCCAATGATACGCCCTTTCATTTCATCACTGGGTAAAGGTATCACAGCTACTGTAGCCTCAGCGACATGATCCGCCGCACACCTCTGAATAGCTAAGGAAATAACATCACGAGCCCGCTTTTCCGCTTCTTCCTTAGCCTTGTTTTCCATGTCCTTTATCATTATTGCTACTTCATGCTGTATTTCTTTTTCAATATCGGTAAGCAGGATCTGTCTAGCTTCTTCAGATGTCATGCCAGATATCCGTTCCAATTCACCTAGCTGCTTGTTATATACTTCCGTAAGTTGATTTTTAACAGCTTCTATTTCTGTTTCTTTCCGGCTCAGAACATCCTCCTTTTTTTCTATTGAGTCAGCTTTGCGGTCCAGATTTTCTTCCTTCTGAACTAACCTGCGTTCCAGTCTTTGAAGTTCCGATCTGCGCTCCCGGTTCTCTCTCTCCACTTCATTACGTAGTTTTAGAACCTCTTCTTTGGACTCCAGAATTGCTTCCCGCTTTTTCGCTTCAGCATTCTTTTCAGCTTCCTCCAGTATTTTCTTTGCCTCGTTCTCAGCGGAAGTAATTTTAGCTTCAGCCAGGTATTTTCTCAGGAAATATCCTATTACAAAAGCTGCCAATGCAGATCCTATAATAATTATAATTAAATTAAATTCCAATACTTTTTTTCACCCCCTTTTTTTATTAAATTTTGTATGGCAACAAAAAAAAACCGAGTATAACTCGGTAGAAAATGAACTGATACTACTTTTTATTCTTGTCCAGATCACGGAAAGAAAAAAACCTCAAAATAGGTACCTTCCTAAATCCGGTTTAAGTAAAACCAAACCGGACTTCGACCTTAGAAATAAATTATTGGATTTTATCTATAATAAAACCCGTACATAGTAGTATCTAATTCTATTTTCTCCCAAATTAAATTGTACAGGTTTCTTTAAAAAATGTCAAGCTAAAACCAGGCATTTAAGACCTCAGGAGTATAAATTCAATATCTCTCGCCATCTTTGACTTTATGTTGGATCTTATTAATTACTTCACACGTAAAACCACGCCTGTTAAGCAAACTTACCAGCCGCGGCAGATTGTATGCCCCGCTACTCCGCAACATTTCTTTTTCAACTAGTTTCATGGCAGCATGATATTCCTTATCAAACCCAAGTTCACCCAGAATATCGTCAATAATACTAGTACAGATCCCTTTACCCCGCAGTTCTTGCTTTAACCCCCTAAGCCCTCTTTTGCCTAGCCTCTGGTTTACCCAACAGCGGGCAAATTCCATATCATCAATATAGCCGTACTCTCCCAAAACATCTAAAACTGGTCGTGACACTTCAGGACTAAAACCCTTTCGCTTCAGACACTGTTCCAACTCATGCTTGGAACGCCGGCGAAAAACCAACATCCGTAAGGCTAAAGACCTGGCTTTTTCAAATTCACTTTTCATTATTACTCAAATTGCCTTCTGCTATCCCTACAATTAAAGGCGTGTCTTTAACACTTGCAAGATTTTGAGCTATGCGAACTTTTTGTTCAACTTCTCTAGCTATGTCCGGATGCTCTTTCAAGAATTCCTTGACATTTTCCCGTCCTTGGCCGAGTCTTTCATCATTATAAGAATACCATGCCCCGCTTTTGTTGATTATGTTTAAATCAGCGGCGATATCCAGAATGCTGCCTTCTTTGGATATTCCCGTTCCGTACATAATATCGAAATCAGCCTGTTTAAAAGGAGGAGCCATTTTATTTTTCACCACCTTGACTCTGGTGCGGCTCCCAATAATATCAGCGCCTTGCTTGATATTTTCCTGTTTACGCACCTCCATGCGAATCGAAGCGTAGAATTTCAAGGCGCGCCCCCCGGTGGTAGTTTCAGGCGAGCCGTACATTATGCCAACTTTTTCCCTGATTTGATTAATAAAGACCACTGTAGTGTGCGACTTACTGATCGATCCGGTGAGCTTCCGCAGCGCCTGAGACATTAGCCGCGCCTGCAATCCGACGTGTGAGTCTCCCATCTCCCCCTCAATCTCAGCACGGGGTACCAGGGCAGCCACAGAATCAATAACGATGACATCTATAGCCCCGCTGCGCACCAAAGCCTCGGCAATTTCCAGCGCCTGTTCGCCGGTATCCGGCTGGGACACCAGCAGGTTCTCAATATCGACGCCCAGGTTCCTTGCATACGACGGATCGAGGGCGTGCTCGGCATCGATGAAAGCCGCTGCCCCACCTGTCTTCTGTGCCTCGGCGATGATGTGCAAAGCCACAGTTGTTTTCCCGGAAGACTCCGGTCCAAATATCTCTATAACCCTGCCGCGCGGCACTCCTCCGATGCCAAGAGCGATATCCAGCGCCAAAGTGCCTGTTGGAATAACCTCTACATTTAAATTAGCGGAGGCTTCCCCCAGCTTCATGATCGAACCCTTGCCGAATTGCCGTTCTATTTGCATAAGCGCCAGTTCTAAAGCTTTTTGTTTATCCGACAAAATATTACCTCCATTTTAGGGTGTTATTTTTACGGCATGAACACATGTTCGGTCCATTAATTAATTATATGGCGCTTTTTGGTTTGTGTCAATAACAATAATCAGATCATCTTATTATTTTTCTTGAAGGAAAGACCTTACCATACTTAACGCGGCATTAACTGTACCCATTCTTACAGCCAGCCGGTTACCGGGAAAGTGGAACTTCCGGTAAGAGGCGCCCTTTTCCGACGCCAGGGCAATATAAACCAACCCTATTGGTTTGTTCGGAGTGTCGCCATCCGGCCCGGCGATACCTGTTACGGCAAGACCCAGGCTTGTGTGAATCAGGTTCCGCACACCTTCAGCCATAGCCACTGCCGTCTCTTTACTGACGGCCCCGTGCGAGTCAATTATGTCGGGGGCCACTCCGAGGATCGCTTTTTTCACCTCATTGCTGTACGCAGCCACACCACCTATAAAGTATGCTGAACTACCGGGAATGTCAGTCAACCTCGCGGCAATTAATCCGCTGGTGCACGATTCTGCCACACCTATTGACATCCCTTTATCAAGCAGTTGTTTACCAACAATAACCTCTATATTTTCATCACCATAACCAAAAATATAATCTTTAAGACGACAACTTACCTTTTCCGATAGTTCTTCCACCATCTTTTCAGCTTGTTCCGCACTTGCCGCTTGCGCAGTTATCCGCACTTGCACCTGGCCCGGGCTGGCTAAATAAGTGATGCCTGGATTACCTTGCCCGCCCAGGTCTTTAATCAGATCCTGAACAGCTGACTCGGAAATACCGGTAACTTTGATTGCTTTAAACCGGGTAACCGCCCCGGAACCGGCTTTTTGGGACAAAATAGGCATTAGAGTATCCTCAAACATTGCAGTCAATTCGTGCGGCGGCCCGGGCAAAAGAGCAATAATTTTATTTCCCTTTTCAATTAATATGCCGGGCGCGGTTCCCCGTTTATTTGGTAAAATGGTTGCTCCTTGCGGAATATAGGCCTGCCTGATATTTGATTCCGGCATGGTCATGCCGCGGCGGTCAAAAAAATTCCTAATCCCGTCCAGCGATTTTTCATCAAGGACCAGGGGCAAGCCAAGCACGTGAGCGACAGTATCCTTGGTAAGATCGTCCGTGGTCGGACCAAGTCCCCCGGTGATTAGTATTAAATCAGACCGTTCCAGCGCCTGCCTGACAACCTGCTCCAGTCTTTCGAAATGATCTCCTACCGTGATATGCAATGCGACATCAAAATTAAGCTCTGACAACCATCTTCCTAAATACTGGGCATGGCTGTTCACAATACGGCCCTGGGTAAGTTCCGAACCGGTAAAAATAAGTTCTGCTTTCAAATCATCACACCCCGATATTAACTTTCAAGTCAAATTATAGCATAAACTGAAACGATACAGTAGGCTCAATATACTAAGAGGAAACGGATCAGCTCGAAAATTATTCAGGCCGATCCGTTTACCTAATGGATAATATTTATGGATAATATGTTGAAAATAATTAATTCAGCGCATTATATTCCCCGATGACTTTACGGAATTGCTCCCCAGTGATTTTTTCATTTTCCAACAGGATTTCTGAAATTTTTTTAAATACCTGTCGCGCTTCCGAAATTTGTTTTTTTACCCGTTGCTCCTGCTCCTGTATTATGCCGGTCAGAGTATTGTGTTTTAATTCCTGGGGAAGATTGTCAAAGCTTATTACGCCCAAATCCGACATGCCTGAACGCAACATTGTCTCGGCTGTGCGCATTGCTTGTTCAAAGTCATTGGCGGAACCAGTGCTGTGGTTACCCAAGATGGTTTCCTCAGCAACCGCGCCTGCCAGCATAACAGAAATTTGATTCTCAAGGTAATCTTTAGTATACAAGTAAGTATCATCTTCCGGGGTCTGGCGCATATACCCCAGAGCATCACCGCGGGGGGTAATGGTCAGGGTGGAAACAGAACCTGCCCGGACATGTTCGCTAATCAAAGCATGGCCAATCTCATGAATGGCTATTCGCTTCATTTCAGCCTCTGACGGACGTTTATCCAGCTTTCCGCCCATCATTACCTTATCAATTGACTCGTTAAAATGATGTTGCTTTATTACCGATGATTTTTCGCGCATAGCCAGGATAGCCGCTTCGTTTGCCAGGCTCTCCAAGTGGGCGCCTGAAAAACCAAAAGTTTCCCTGGCAATTACGTTCAATTTCACATCTTCAGCCAGTGGTTTGTTTCTTGTATGAATTTTTAGGATCTCCAGCCTGCCGTCTTTGTCAGGCAGGTCAACTTTAACAATCCGGTCAAAACGCCCCGGCCGCATAAGCGCCGGGTCAAGCATGTCAGACCGGTTAGTGGCGGCTACAAGCAATATCCTCACGTTATCATCAACTTTCAGACCGTCTATTTCCACAAGGAGCTGGTTTAGAGTCTGATCATACTCCAAATGACTGGTAGTTTGTCCACGCTTGCCGCCCAAGATTTCAATTTCATCTATGAAAATCAAGGCATAATTCTTTTTTTGGCGGGGTGCTGAATCTCTTGCTGTTTGAAACAATTTTCTTACTCGTTGAGCGCCGACTCCCGCATACATTTCAATAAATTCCGATCCGGAAGCAGCTATAAAGACAGCGTCTGTATAACTAGCCGCGGCCTTAGCCATCAGCGTCTTGCCGGTTCCGGGCGGCCCCGTAAGCAGGATACCCTTAAGCGGGCGAATACCCAAACTTCTAATGCTCTGGTGGTTTTTAATAAAGTCTAAAGCCTCGCGCAATTCATGGATTGCTGAGAATTGCCCGCCAATATCACTGAAGGAAATTTCGTAACGCCCCGCGCCTACCGGGCTGTCAAAATTTTTGGCGCCGACCATGCCCCTCATCCTGGCAACATAATAAAGTCCGCCGCCGGCAGCCAAAACAAATAAAAAAGGTGTTACATCATAGCCCATGATTATCATGGAAACTATCAGGGCAAGACTCAACCCTATGCTAATTTCCTTGAGCATTTGTTCCACCTCCGGCAAGGGGCGCCTTAATGCTGCCATTAGGCTGCCCTGTATCCCTGGCAATCACCTCGTCTAGGGTCCGCCCATCTTTTTTTAATCTGATGTAAATGTTCTTTTCGTCAATATTAATTTTCGCCTCAGCTCCTGCCGCACCGGCCTCCCGTTTGATCTCTTCCGCCATACTCCGGTAACTTCCCTGGGCAATCGCCTGGTAAACGGCAAACTGACTGTTGTACCACACCTGTTGCAAACTGTCATCCCTGTTGTCTTTCAACACGAGATAGTAAGGCCGCTGGCCCATTTTTTGGGTTAGCTCTTTCTGCAGTTCATTATATGACTGCATCAAATCCGCAGTGTCTTTAAATGTCAGCGTTATCTTGACCTGTTTGCCCTCGGTGCTTATTTGATAAGATTCGACAGCCTCATTACTGGACAAAACCATATTTAAGGGATTTTGAAAACTGTATTTTTGATAAACCCACTGGACGCTGAAGATAACAACAAGCCCTGCCAATAGCGAGAAGATAATTACCGGTATCTTTAAACCTTGCCATTGCATGGCGATCCCCTTTCCGAATGTTTGGAATGCTATACCGCCAATAATTATAGCATAAAAGGGTATTTTGTTTCCCTAGTGAATAACTGGATGAAGCCATGTATCAATAACCGCTTTTTTTAAATATTTTCCATGTGTTGTTAAAGTAATCGAAACCGGACCAAACAGTAAATATAACTGCGAAAGCCATGGTAATGCCGGCAATCGGCAAGTGAAACAAGCCATTTAAATGATCCCCGACAAACATGGCAACAATAGCCACTATCTGGGTAACAGTTTTGATCTTACCGAGCCTGCTGGCGGATAATATCTCCCCTTCGGCAGCGGCGACAGCCCGTAAACCGGTCACTGCGAATTCCCTGCTGATGATTACTACGGCAATCCAACCGGACAACCGGCCCATCTCGACCAAGATGATCAGGGCAGTTGATACCAATATTTTATCAGCCAACGGGTCCATAAATTTACCCAGCAGGGTTACTTGATTGTTTCGCCTCGCAAAATAACCGTCGAGTCCATCAGTAGCTGCGCCCAGTACAAAAACAAAGACAGCTAGATAGTCAGCGTAATGATATTTTAGTGAAGCAATTAATAAAAAAAAAGGTATGAGGAGTATACGGGCCATAGTTAAACGGTTGGGCAAATTCATTAAATTAATTCTCCAGTCAGATCATACTCCGAAGCATTGACTACCAGGACCTGCACAATATCACCCGGGCTCAACTTTACTCCTGACATAATATAAACCTTCCCGTCAATGTCAGGCGCATCCCCTTCACTACGGCCAAAATATTTCAACGGATCCATAGAATGAAATCCTTCAATCAGGACAGAAATTACGCTGCCAATCTTTTTCATATTTCTCTCAAGGGAAACTTCTTGTTGAATAGCCATGGCACGGTCCCGCCGTTCCGATTTTACTTCTTCAGGTATCTGGTCCGGCATACTGGCGGCGGCAGTATGTTCTTCCTGCGAATAAGTAAATATGCCGACTCGATCAAACTTAACTTCCCGTATAAAATCCAACAAATCTAAAAAATCAGCTTCGGTTTCACCGGGGAATCCCGTAATGAAAGATGTGCGTAAAGTTATGCCGGGTAAAGCCGTACGCAACTTTTCCACCAACCGTATTATCTCTTCACGGTTTCCACGTCTGTTCATCCGGGCCAACACATCATTGCTGGCGTGCTGGAGCGGCAGGTCCAGATAACGGCACACTTTTCTTTCGGATATCATTAAATTTATTAGTTCGTCCGTTAGTAGATCCGGGTAAGTATAAAGAAGCCTCAACCAGGCCGGCCCGTCAAGCGCCGCAAGATGTTTAAGCAAACCCACCAGAGAGGGTTTGCCGTAAAGATCAACTCCGTAACGGGTTGTATCCTGGGCAACCAGAACCAGTTCTTTTACACCACCTGCGGCAAGGCTTGCGGCTTCACTTGCTATATCATCAACAGGCCTGCTTCTAAATGGCCCCCTAATCCTCGGGATTACACAATAAGAACAGCAATTATCGCACCCTTCCGCTATTTTCAAAAACGCGGTGTATGATGGTGTAGATGTCAATCGCGGCAAACCGGCATCATGTAGAAAGCCGGGCGAGCCAACCATGGATACTTTTTTCCCCGCCAATATATTTTTTACTGCCCCGGCAATTTCCCTTATTGCCCCAGTACCGAGCAAACCGTCAATTTCAGGCATTTCATCCGTTAGTTCCCTGGGGTAGCGCTGGGCCAGACACCCGCAAACTAAAATTGCTTTGCAGGAACCCTCTTTCTTCAAACGGGCCAGCTCAAGTATTGTTTTGATGGACTCTTCCTTAGCATCGTTAATAAACGAACAGGTATTGATGATCAAAACGTCAGCTTCTTTTTCCCGGTTCGTTATGGCAAATCCGTCTTTTTTTAAAATGCCCAGCATGATTTCAGAATCGACCAGATTCTTTGGGCAACCCAAGCTAACCAGACCAATTTTTACACTCATTTACCAAACCCCTCTTTAAGAGCACAGTTTAAGTATAATCTTGGTTTGGTAATTTGTCAAAACATGGAATAATCTGGTCTTTATATAGTCGAATGGAGCAAGGCGCCGGAAGGATATATTTATTTGGCATAAGCAAATATGAAATAATAAAGTCATACGAATCGGAGATATTTGAAGATTTTATCGAAGCCAAGATAAATTGTTCACCCTAATTTTATATTATCCACAAATGAAATTAATTTATGACCTTGTTTGGTGAGCATCAAACTCAACCATACTATACATACAACAATGCACATTTGTAATTGCCGGGCGTAATCCCATGTAATTTGACTAAGGACAACCAATAATGCCGACAATGTCAGCATTATTATCAATGCTGATATTTTTAATCTTTTTCGCCTTGAGGGGGAAATTATCGGCGCTGCCGGCGAGTCCACAGGCGCCAGCAGGATCATCGCCACAAAACCCAATATAATGGCTGAAGCAGTTAGTATATCGGCATATGATTTTCCCAATGTGGAAAGCTTAACCGCCGACAGCGCAATCAGGGGATATATGGTAATGGTTATTATCCCGCAGCGCCAGGGGGAATTAGAATGGGCTCCTCCCGCTGTATGCCTGTACAATGTTGCAATAAAAATGCCGGTGGCTGTACCGGGCAATACGCCAAACAACATTCCAAGCATTAACGCGGCCACAATATTGATCAAGTTAAGCGTCAATACTTCAATTACATAAGTTAAAACCAGTTCCTTTTCATGCGAAAGTCCTGTTCTTACCGTTAAATAATTTGCCCAGCGTTTACTAAAAGCAAGATAACTCAAATTCTTCACCCACCTTTAGAAATATAAGTATTGTTTTATAAAATGTAGTTTCACAATATCCAATATTATAATTTATTTCCTCAAATGACCTCAAAATCCTGCAAAATAGCTGATTAAATTTCTTCAATATTCCAACACATTTCGACAATTATTACAATATTACTTGATAATTAATTTTTACATAAAGCAGGAATTTAGGAATTATTTATAGAAAAAACCATAAAATAAATTTCTGGAGTTCCCAATGATTACTATTGTAAAAAGCACTGCCCTGCATGGCCTGGAAGGTCAAATAGTTGAAGTGGAAGTAGATGTTTCCAAAGGTTTGCCCAGCTTTGACCTGGTTGGACTGCCAGATGCCTCCGTCAGGGAGGCCAAAGACCGCGTTCGCTCCGCAATAAAAAATTCCGGCTTCGAATTTCCAGTAAGGCGGATTACAGTAAACCTGGCGCCGGCCGACATTAAAAAAGAGGGACCGATGTACGATTTACCCATTGCGGTAGGGATACTCGCCGCCACCGAACAGCTTGACCCGGCACGTTGCGGCAGTTATGTGTATCTGGGTGAGCTGTCGTTAAACGGCTCTTTGAGAGGAGTTTCCGGCGTACTACCCAACATTTTGGCAGCCAGGGAAGCATTTATAAATGAAATAATCGTCCCTATGGAAAACGCGGAGGAAGCAGCGCTGGTTGAGGGGATGAAAATTTTCCCTGCTTGTTCTCTCTCAGAACTGGCCGGATTTTTGCGCGGGGTAAACGATATTGAACCCTATAAAATGGATCTTGATAAATTAATGGTCTTGAATAACGATAATGAGCTTGATTTCGCGGACGTTAGAGGACAGCAGGCAGCCAGGCGGGCGCTGGAAGTTGCGGCGGCCGGAGGCCACAATATTATCATGTTGGGCAGCCCGGGCTCCGGGAAAACCATGCTGGCAAGACGCTTGCCAGGTATCCTCCCCGATCTGACTTTTCCTGAAGCTATTGAAGCGACAAAAATTCACAGCCTGGCCGGTTTGCTGCCACCAGACCGGCCGCTGATTACCAGGCGGCCTTTCAGATCCCCCCACCACACCGCATCCACGGCCAGTATCATCGGCGGAGGCAGGGTTCCTAAGCCAGGAGAGGTCTCACTGGCTCACCATGGTGTACTATTCCTTGATGAGATGCCTGAATTTCACAAGGACGCCCTGGAAGCCTTGCGCCAGCCCTTGGAAGACGGCGTTGTAACAATATCCCGGGTGAGCGCGAGTATTAACTATCCAGCCGGTTTAATGCTGGTAGCCGCCTGCAACCCCTGCCCTTGCGGCTACTACGGCGATTCCGCGCGAGAATGCAAATGCACCCCTTACCAGGTTGAGCGTTACATTTCACGCCTCTCTGGCCCGCTTCTGGACCGCGTGGACATTCACATCGAGGTGCCTAGACTATCTTTCGAGGATATAGCCACAGGTAATAAGCCGGAAGGTTCAAAAGCGATCAAAAAGAGAGTGGAAGCAGCCCGCGCGCGTCAGCGAGCGAGGTTCGGCGCGGGAGAACAAGACGGATTTACAAAGAATACAGCACCGGCAAACAATGCCCGGATGGGTCCCGGAGAAGTGCGCCGTTACTGCAAGATGACCAAAGCCGCCCGCAGCCTGCTCAAAGAAGCCTTCAAGCAATTATCATTAAGCGCCCGCAGCCACGACCGGATCTTGAAAGTTGCCCGCACTGTCGCTGATCTGGAAGGTTCCGAACTGATCGAAGAATCCCACGTGGCTGAAGCGATTCAATACCGTTCTTTAGACAGGCGTCACTTAATTTAATAATGGTTGCCGTCATTATTGAAAAACCATCAATCGTTGAATATCATTCGTTAGCGCTGGAAAAGATAAAATTTATTAATGATAATAATGACACTATTGGAGGGCTACAAATGAAGGGTACTTACTATGACCCGGGCAAAATGGAATCGAGAGCCGTTGACATCATTGATAACGTACCTTTAAATGCGACAGAAATAGGCGCGTGTTGGAATACTTATATGCAATATACGATGTTTGTCTGTATCTTTAAATACTTCAGTCAGACGGCTGAGGATAACGAAATACGCCCTATTATGGAAGATGCTGTTGATATATGCGCCAAGAGAGTTAAATGGGTTACTGAACTCTTTAATAAGGAAGGCCTGCCTATACCATTCGGTTTTTCCGATAACGATGTAGATCTAACAGCACCTAGACTCTTCACGGACCCTTATTACCTTTATTACATGATTAACGCCAATAAAATTTCCGTCGGGATAAGTGGCTTGTCTTTCGTAACTTCGGGACGCGCCGATGTTCGCGATTTCTATGACCGCTGTATAAATTCAACTATACATCTTTTTAACAATTCAATAAATGTTTTATTATCTAAAGGGCTGTATGTAAGGCCGCCTCTTATAACCGTCTCGAAGAACGCTGATTATGTGAAAAATCAGGACTTTTTAGGGGGTTTCCTAGGTGAGCGAAGGACCCTTCTAGCCCAGGAAATATCGGCGCTTTTCTATGGCATCGTGACAAATAATGTCGGTAAAAGGCTATTGATGGGATTCAGGCAGACAGCCCGTTCTAATCAAGTGAGAAAGTATATGGACCGGGGAATTAAGTTGGCCAATAATCTGATAGAAACTTTCAGTTCCTCCCTAACCCAGGAAGATATACCTGATCCAGTCCAGTGGGATTTCATGGTTACGGATTCAACAACCCCACCTTTTTCGGATAAGCTAATGATGTACCATACCATACTAATCACTACCGCCGGCATTTTAAACTACGCGGCATCTTTAGCAACCAGCCCACGGCATGATTTAGTCGTCCACTACACCAAAGCTCTCAACGAAGTGGCTAATTATTCTGAGGATGGTATAAATATAATGATTGATAACGGCTGGTATGAAGAACCGCCCAGGACCGTGGATCGGCGGAAACTGGTAAATAAACCGAAGCATTAGCCGGTAGGGCGATAGTCAAAAAGCGTTTTCAATATGTTCCAATCTTTTGACCTTGCTTTCGCCGTCAAACAAAATCGCCACAACGTCAAACCGGCATGCGGAGCCGGTTTTTCCAGAGGCTTTCAGG
Organism: Pelotomaculum isophthalicicum JI; assembly: GCF_029478095.1. Lineage (NCBI taxonomy): Bacteria > Bacillati > Bacillota > Clostridia > Eubacteriales > Desulfotomaculaceae > Pelotomaculum > Pelotomaculum isophthalicicum. The sequence goes on from NZ_JAKOAV010000004.1 coordinate 92,201, forward strand.
TAGTGCCAGGCTAACTGGCGAAGCTTGTTTTGCTTGCGGCTGGTAATACTTTCTTGAGCTGAACCGTACTGCTCTCCGCTTCTTGCCCGAACTTCCACAAAAACAAGAACACCGCCATCAAGGGCTATTAGATCAATTTCACCCAACTGGCAGCGATAATTCCTGCATAGTATCCTATAGCCGTTTTTTTCAAGGTATTTTGCCGCGGTTTCTTCACCCTGCCGCCCCAAAAGCTTTCGCTGTATCGTCATCCAATCTCACCTGGCGAGAATTTGCTAACCATTGATTAATACCGAATCCATCACCGGGCGGAAACCCGCCCGGTGAATCGGACACGGCCCCAAACGGGCCAGCGCATTCAAGTGCTCCGGTGTCGCGTAACCCTTGTGCCGGTTAAAACCATATTCGGGATAGGATTCATGATATGAATCCATTATATGGTCCCGCTCCACCTTGGCCAGTATTGAGCCTGCAGCAATGGAAGCGCTTAAGCCATCGCCCCCGACTATCGGCATCTGCGGAATCACCAGCTTTTCAATACGGAAACCGTCCACCAGAACGTAAGCAGGCTTCACCTTGAGTCCCAGCACGGCCCTGCGCATGGCGGTCAAACCCGCGTGGTGAATATTTTGACGGTATATTTCTTCGACCGTCGAGATCCCGACGGCCCAAGCCAAAGCTGTTTCTTTAATCTGTCCGGCCAGCAGTTCCCTTTTCTGCGGTGTGAGTTTTTTTGAGTCATTCAAATCAGGCAGGTGAACTTTGTCGGGCAATATCACCGCAGCGGCTACCACTGGACCAGCCAGCGGTCCACGGCCCGCCTCGTCTACTCCGGCCACCGGGTGATAACCGTTGGCTCTAAGATCGTCCTCATACACAAATAATTTTGCCAACCGCTGCGCTTCCGCTATCGCGGCGCTTTCAGCCTTTTTTAACTTGCGGTAAATTTCCCGTACTCCAGCTCTTTGATCTCTCGCCAAAGCAATAATGAATTCTTCGCTAGCTCCCGCCGAACTTTTTACAAGTTCTTTTATCTCAGTTACAGATAAACCGGATATATCCAAGGTGCTGATTTACCCCCAAAAACATATAAATTTTGCATGCCTAGATTTGTTTATTTCGATAACTTGTCTAAATATTCCTGCCCTGTTAATAATATATTTTTTACACCTTGTTACATACCCAAAGCTCGGCGAAAGCGAATTTGTTGTTTCGATATAAGCAAATAAAAAATCCAACCGCTGCTCAGTTGGACTGAAGTTGCTTAATGTCTTCCGGATAATCTAACGTTATTCTGCCGAATTTTCCTTCGCGAAACTCTTTAAGAACATTATGCGCGGACTTTTGCAAATCCACTACACCGCCCGTACCGATAAACCCCCTGCTCGTGCCAATCAATTCAAGCATTTCCCCTGTTTCTACCGGCAAACGTTGTAATTTATAACGCTTTTTGATAGCTTCCGGATAGTTTTCCGCCATCCACTTGACCAATTGCCCGGCAACATCATAAATATTAAAAACTTCTTCTTTAATGGCGCCGGTAACCGCCAAGCGGAAGGCAGCCTCCGGATCAGTGAACTTTGGCCACAAAATGCCCGGCGTATCCATCAGTTCAAGGTTGCCGGCCATTCTGACCCATTGTTGCCCCCGGGTAACACCCGGTTTATACCCGGTTCTAGCAGCCCGCCGATCCGCAAGTTTATTAATAAGAAATGATTTCCCCACATTAGGGATGCCCAACACAATACAACGCGCGGCCCTTGGCCGGCGGCCGGCTGATATTAGCGACTCCATCTTAGGCGCGGCTAACTGCTTGACCAAAACCGGCACGGCCCGCACTCCGCTGCCGCTGATTAAGTCGACCGCCGCCGCGGGTGTACCTGAATTTATAAATTTATTCAGCCAAAGTCCGGTTAATTTCGGATCAGCCAGATCGCTTTTATTTAAAACCACAAGTTTCGGTTTTGGGCCAGTTATTTCATTAATGTCGGGGTTGCGGCTGCTAGCCGGAATCCTGGCGTCCAACACCTCAATTACCACGTCAACCAGCTTTAAGTTTTCCTTAACTTCCCTTTTGGCTTTGGCCATGTGGCCGGGGTACCATTGGATATCCATGTCACTGTACCACACCGGCCCGGCCCGGCGGCCAGTAAATTACCACTGCCTTGCCCACAATCAATTCCTTTGGCAGGAACCCCCAGACGCGGCTGTCGTCGCTGTTATTCCGGTTGTCACCCATCATAAAATAACTGCCGGCAGGTACTTCCACCGGTCCATAATCCGCAAAACGCAGTCCTTGAGGTAGATAATCTTCCGACACACGCTGACCGTTTATATAAAGAACACTATTTTTTATCGCAACGGTTTCCCCGCCCACTGCGATCATTCTTTTAACAAAGTTTCGTTTCGTGTCAAGCGGATATTTGAATACTACCACATCTCCGCGTTTAGGTTCCTGAAAGTGGTAATTTAGTTTGCTTACGATAATCCGGTCATTCTCCTTCAATGTAGGTTCCATGGAGCCGGAAGGAATATAAAACGGCTCCAAAATAAACAACCTGATGATTACGGCCAGCAGGACCGCGATTGCCACGGACTCCAAAACTTCTCTAAAAAAAGGCCGGTTATCTTTTTGCGGGGAAGATACCTCATTGTTACTTTCAAACTGCACTTTACTGCCCCCTCAGAATGAAAAAAATGATAGCGTAAAAAACAGGGACTGCTTATGACCAGTCCCTTTTTCATCACCTTTTATCGCGCTTATCCTGGATGCGAGCAGCTTTACCATGCAGCTTGCGCAAGTAATAGAGTCTGGCCCGGCGAACCCGGCCTCTTCTAACGACATCAATGCGTTCAATTTTCGGTGTGTGCAGGGGGAATGTTCTTTCTACTCCCACCCCGTATGAAACCCGCCTAACTGTAAATGTTTCGCTAAGGCCGCCGCCCCTGCGTCTAATCACGACACCTTCAAAAACCTGGACTCTTTCCCGGCCGCCTTCAACAACTTTAACATGCACCCGGACAGTGTCACCAGGGCTGAATTTTACAATATCCTTCTTAACTTGTTCTTGTTCAATCATATTTATTAGATTCATCTCTGATGTTCCCTCCTTCCATTACTACACTCAACAAAAGCAATTATATCATAATATTTCAGAATACGGCAAGAATTTTCCTGATAAATAGATGTTAACTTAAATCAAGCTTTTGCAAATCATTAATCACTTTTTTTATTATTTCTTTGTCTTCATTATTTAATACCGCTTGTTCCATTATTTCGGGGCGACTGGCCATGGTACGCAGCAAGGACTGCCTTCTGCGCCAAAGTCTGATCTGCTCATGGTGTCCGCTCATCAGCACATCAGGAACAACCATGCCACGGTATTCTCTTGGCCTGGTGTAGTGGGGATATTCCAATAAGCCATCACTAAATGATTCTTCCTCAGTAGAAGCTGACTCACCCAACACTCCGGGAATTAACCGGGCTATTACATCCACCATAACCATCGCCGGCAATTCACCGCCGGTGAGAACATAATCTCCGATAGACATCTCATCGGTTACCAGGTATTCCCGCACCCGCTCATCCACACCCTCGTAATGTCCGCAGATTAATACAAGATGCTTCTCCCCGGCAAGTTCGACGGCCAGATCATGGTTTAAAGGCCTGCCCTGTGGGCACATCAACACCACGCGCCGAGGCTTGCAGCCACGCAGCGCGGTAACATGCTCTATCGCGCCGAAAACAGGTTCGGGACCAATAACCATCCCCGCGCCACCCCCATAAGGGGTGTCATCAACAGTATGATGCTTGTTGGTAGAAAAATCCCTGATGTTAACCAGATTGATTTTAATCAAGTCACGCTCTTGCGCCCTTTTCAATATGCTTGAGCTAAATGGCCCGGCAAACATTTCCGGGAAAAGTGTCAGAATATCAATAATCATAAAAGGCCACCATTATAAATCTTGCCGCCGGTCTAACGTCGCGGTAATCACATACCAGGCTTTAATCATCAAGTCCTTCCGGTATCTGAACCACAATCCGTCGCCCGTCAAGGTCAATCTCCTTCACTACTTGTTTTAAAGCAGGGATGAGCAATGGCTTGGCTTCAGTTTCAACCACATAAACATCATTGGAACCGGTCTGGATTATATCGGTCATTATACCCAGACGCCCACCGCCCGAGTCAAATACTTCTATCCCTATCAGGTCGAAGATATAATAGCTGTCTTCCGGCAAAGGCACCAGTTCATCACGGGTGACAACCAGAAATCCTCCTTTTAATTCACCGGCAGCGTTCATATCTTGAATTTCTTTAAATTTTATAATGATATACTTTTTATGAAAAAAACTATCCTCAATACTCAGCTCACGCAACTGATCATTAATAGAAACCTGGACACGCGCCATCTTTTGGAAGCGCTCGGGGTAGTCTGTCAGCGGCAATACCCGGAGGGCGCCACGGTTGCCTTGGGTGTTCAGAATCTTGCCTATGCGTATATATTTTTCGCCCATTGAAATTTCCCTTCTACAGGAACCATCCTTATCTGATTTCAGTAATAACTCCGTCCTGCAACACAACTTCCACTCCAAGCACCCGCCGCCAATCATCACCTACTTTAATTTCCACAGGGCTTTCCATTTTTCCATAAAGCACTTCAGCCCCCAGAGACAGCTCTCCCACTTCTTTAAGCCTGTCGATCAATTTGTGCCGGTTCTCCGCCATGCGCTGCCTTTCCTGATCAAGATGCTGCCTTGCCGCGGGTATCCCCTGCGGGTTTTTCTTTTCCAATTCGACAACCAACCGCTTCTCCTGATAATCCAAACGTTGCAGGTCAATTTCGATCCGGCGTATAGCATCCTGGAGTTCTGCGATAGCGTTTTTTTTATAATTATCAGTAACCTTTACCTTGACCAGAACCGGTCTGATCAGGGTTAGACTTTCCATCCCGGAAACCTCCCGCGAAACCGGCTATTTAAACAATTTCAACCAATACCCTTTTTTTATGCTTGGTTGCCGCAGCCTTGACTACCGTACGAATGGCTCTGGCAATGCGGCCTTGTTTCCCGATTACTTTCCCTATATCCTCCTGAGCTACTTTAAGTTCTATTACAATGGATTTTTCTTTCTCCACCAAATGCACATTAACTTTTTCAGGCTGGTCAACGAGGGCTTTGGCCAGAATTTCCACCAGTTCTTTCATAAGCAGAAGCCTCCTAACCTACTGACCCTCTCCCGGAGCATTTTTCAATACACCTGCTTTATTAAACAAAGCCTTTGCTGTTTCGGACAGCTGAACCCCCTTATTCAGCCAATCCTTGGCCCTTTCCTCATTGATGCTGATTACCACCGGATCTTTCAACGGATCATAAAACCCGATTTCTTCAATGAACCGGCCGTCCCGCGGAGAGCGTGAATCAGTGACCACAATGCGGTAAAACGGTTTTTTCTTTGCGCCCATTCTCTTTAAACGAATTTTAACCATGTCTTTCACCTCTGTCTTATTGTTTATCTCTTAGAAGAAAGGATTTTTCGGCATTTTGCCGCCTTTCTTTAAAGTTTTTTCCATACTGACGAACTGTTTCATTATTTTTTTGGTTTGATCAAACTGTTTTAACAAACGGTTAACTTCTTGCACGGAAGTACCGCTCCCTTTGGCAATCCGCCTTTTCCTGCTGCCGTTCAGCACTTTCTCCGGATCCTGCCGCTCAGGCGGCGTCATTGACTGGATTATCGCCTCAATGCCTGCCAGTTCTTTCTCGTCGACTTGCAGGTCTTTTATTTTCTTCGCTCCGCCCAGGCCGGGGATCATACCCAGCACCTGTTCAATGGGACCCATTTTCTTTACCTGAGAGAGCTGCTCCAGAAAATCATCCAGCGTAAACTCCATGTTCCGGATTCTTTTCTGTATAATCGCCATCTGCTCGGCGTCATAATTCTCCTGAGCCTTTTCAATTAAGGTTAACATGTCGCCCATACCCAGGATTCGCTCAGACATCCGGTCCGGGTGAAAGGGCTCCAGCGCGTCCAATTTTTCACCGACACCGGCAAACTTGATCGGCTTTCCCGTAATTGCCCGTACAGAGAGGGCCGCGCCTCCCCTGGAATCTCCGTCCAGCTTGGTCAGCACAACCCCGTCCAGGTTGAGACGCTTGTTAAACTGCTCGGCAACATGCACGGCCGTCTGACCGGTCATGGCGTCAATAACCAGAAGAATTTCATCTGGTTCCAGCACCCGATTCATATTTTCCAGCTCGCTCATCAGCTCATCGTTGACTTCCTGGCGGCCGGCGGTATCAATAATGACCAGGTCATGACCATTGGCCGCCGCGTTTTTCACCGCAGCCTGGCCGATGGCCACCGGGTCCTGTTTTTCTCCTATGGTAAACACAGGTACATTCAACTGATTGCCCAGCACCTGCAACTGCTTGATGGCAGCCGGCCGGTAGACATCCGCCGCAACCAGCAAGGGCCGCTTGCCCTGCTTGCGCAGCAGGTTGGCCAACTTGGCGGACGTGGTAGTTTTACCAGCCCCGTTTAAACCAACCATAACTACTACGGTAGGTGGTTTTGGCGCGATTTTGATTTTACTGTTGGCGCCGCCCATCAGTCCGGTAAGTTCATCATGCACTATTTTAATAACGTGTTGGGTTGGATTCAGACTGGCGTGTAATTCCTGTCCCACCGCCCTTTCTCTAATGCGGGCCACAAAATCCTTAACAACCTTGAAATTAACGTCGGCCTCAAGCAGCGCGATACGCACCTCTCGCAGCGCCTCGTTTACATCGGCCTCGGTAAGCCGTCCTTTTCCTCTCAACTTTTTAAAGGTTTCCTGTAATCTTTCAGCCAGACCGGTAAACACACGGAACCCCTCCCAACAACCACGCAAATTTAATCTTCAGTGAAAAAGAGGCTTAAATCCCCGTTGTTAATCAGCGGATAATGACAGTTCCAAGATTTCGTTCAATATTTCGCTGGCATGCAGCACTTTCCCGGCTTCTCCGGTGGTTTTATATTCATTAAGCAAGGAAACCGCCTCAAGCAGCTTGTCTCTTTCTGCAAGGAATTTTTCTACCAGTCCTAATTTTACTTCATATTCTTCAAGCAATTGGCCGGCTCTTTTCAGAGTGTCATGAACGGCCTGGCGGGTAACGTCGAACTCGCCGGCTATTTCACCAAGAGACAGGTTCTGACCGTAATACAGCTCAGTAAAATTTTTTTGTCGGTCTGTTAAAAGTTGTCCGTAAAAATCAAAAAGCAGATTTATCCAAGCAACTTTTTCCAACACCGGTCCTTCACCTGCTTAATCTTAGTATCAAGGTGTTCTACTTTACAGATATATAATACTCAATACTAGCCGCCGTGTCAAGAAAATAACTTGATATTTTGGTATTCTGAAGGTTTTTTTAGCCAGATAGAGAAAATAATATATTATCAAACTTAACCATTAATCCATCTTTTTAACGAGGTGAGTAATATAAAAAAGCCCGATGCTTTTATCTCCTTGCCGGAAGCCGTCAGGCAGAACCGGGAGCAGGTCGCGGAAAATCATAAAAAATATCTTAATTCAGGCTTGGCTATGATGTTGAGTCTCTTGAATTTTGACAAACAGTTCGTCAAGGCGGAAGGAATTAATGTCTGGGACAGCCAGGGCAACGTGTACCTGGACTTTTTAGGCGCTTACGGCGCTTTGAATTTAGGACACAATCACCCGCGCATATTGGCGGCGCTGGACCAGGTAAAAGAGCTGCCCAACATGCTGCAGGCGTCGCTAGGCACCGTCATCGGCGCGCTGGCCCGCAACTTGGCTGCGATAACCCCGGGCGACTTGCAACGCTCCTTCTTTTGCAACAGCGGGGCGGAAGCCGTGGAAGGCGCCTTGAAGCTGGCGCGGGCGGCGACCGGGCGGCGGAAGCTGGTTTACTGCAACGACTCCTTTCACGGCAAAACGATAGGCGCCCTGTCGGTAACGGGAAGGGAGAAATACCAGAAAGCTTTTCAGCCGCTGATACCGGACGCTGATTCAATACCTTTCGGCGACTTAACCGCTCTTGAGGGCAAATTAAGAGAAAAAACCGCGGCGGCCTTTATCGTCGAGCCCATTCAGGGCGAAGGCGGCATTATCCTTCCGCCGGCGGGCTACTTGTCCGGCGCCAGGCAGATAGGCACTAAATATAACACCTTGCTTATATTTGATGAAATTCAAACCGGATTGGGCCGTACCGGAAAGATGTTTGCATGTCAGCACGAAAATGTCACGCCCGACATAATGTGTCTCGCCAAATCCCTGGGCGGCGGCATTATGCCTGTCGGCGCCTTTATTACCACAAACGATATCTGGGAAAGAGCATACGGAGGCATGGAAAAAGCGCTGCTGCACACTTCCACTTTCGGCGGCAATACCAGGGCGGCCGCCGCGGCTATAGCGACGCTGGAAGTAATATATGATGAGGATTTGCCTGAACGGGCCCGGGAAAACGGCGACTACCTGCTGGCCGGGCTGCGCCGGTTAAAAGATAATTACCCTTTGCTCAAAGATGTGCGCGGCTGCGGCCTGATGGCCGGGATTGAATTCAATCAGCCGGAAGGCTTTGTCGTAAAAGCGACTATGGGACTGGTCAACAAAATTTCACAAGAGTACCTGGGCAGCCTGATCGCCGGGGAGTTGCTCAATAAGTACCGGATCATCACCGCTTATACCTTGAACAACCCCAACGTCATCCGCCTGGAGCCGCCCCTGACGGTAACCAGGGAGCAGATAGACACTCTGCTGGAGGCCCTGGACGGCATTTTGGGAAAGCATAAAGATTTTATCAGCGTGGCCGCATCCAGCGCCAAAACAATTTTCCAGTCGTTTACGAAAAAGTCTTCATAAGCTATAGACCCAGACCCTCTTCAGCTTGCCGGGAGCCGGATACATATCCAGAATAATAATCGATAACTCAGAACCGTATCGTTCACACCGGTTCACGCAACATGACGGCCGCCGTCCACATATAAGATTTGTCCGGTGACGTAACTGGTTTCTTCGTCACAGAAAAATAACACCGCGTTGGCCACGTCCTCAATCCTGCCCGGTCTCTTAATCGGCTGAGCGTTAATCACTTTTTCTTGTGTTTCAGGCGGCAGCCTGCGAGCCATCGGCGCTTCAATGAAGCCCGGCGCCACACTATTTACCGTGACGCCGTGACTGGCAAACTCCAGGGCCAGGGAGCTTGTCAGCCCCACCACTCCGGCCTTGGCTGACGAATAATTTGACTGGCCGGGGTTTCCCAGCCAGGCGCGGGAGGCTATATTCACCACGCGCCCGAATCCCTGCGCCCGCATATGGCCTAAAACGGCTTTACAGCATAACCACGCTCCTTTAAGACAGGTATTGATTACCAGCTCCCAGTCTTCCAAAGGCATTCTTAGTATCGAGTTGTCCTTTAAAGCACCGGCGTTGTTAACCAGAATATCCACGCTTCCGAAAACATGGACTGTTTCTTCCGCCATGGCGCTGACTTCTTCCCAATTAGTGACATCAGCACTGACGGCTATTGCCCTGCCACCCGCAGTATTAATTTTTTCGGCCACGGATTTGGCGCTGTCACCGTTGAGGTCGCATACGACAAGATTAGCGCCGTGTTTAGCCAGTTTTGCCGCGATACCGGCGCCTATTCCGCTGCCTGCGCCGGTTACAATGGCGGTTTTGTTTGACACACCCATAATCTTCTTCCTCCCCTCGCTATCTGTTCAGTAGTCAGACCCCCACGCCGCTAAATGCGGCACCATCAGAAGATGGAAACCGCGTGGTTGCACCTGTCCCGGCCAGCGATTTGCGGGAGCACCGGTAACGGCGCCCGGCGCTACGGGCTCATGCTCGGCCTTTATAAGTAATAAGAGAACCCTCTGATATTTTGGGTTCTCTTATTATATAACATAAAGCAGCGCTTATTTTTTAATAAATTAAAAACGGGTTATAACGTTTTTCCGTCCCGATCGTGGTCGCGGGACCGTGGCCCGGGTATACCTTTGTTTCCGGCGGAAACTGCAGCAGTTTTTTCTTGATTGAAGAAATGAGCTGGCTGTGACTGCCCCCGGGAAAATCCGAGCGTCCAACCGAGCCCGCGAAAAGTGTGTCTCCGGAAAATATCACGTCAGGACCGCACTTGAGGCTGATTCCCCCTCTTGTGTGACCCGGCGTGTGAATCACTTCCATAGTTTCCTTACCAAAGGTGATAATATCACCGTCTTTCAACAGTTGGTCCGCTGTGTGCATTTTCGCCGCGGGCCCCACATAAACCGAAAGGTTTTTACCCGCATCAGTCAGCATGTCGGCGTCTTCAGCGTGGATCAGCACTTTAGCGCCGGTGCCCCGCTGTACTTCATCAAGCCCGCCGATATGGTCGATGTGTCCGTGGGTTAAAACAATATACCGGACTTTAAGACCTAAAGATTCGATCCTTTTCAAAATCCTTTTACCTTCCGCCCCCGGGTCTATTACTACCGCCTCTTTCGTTTCCTCACATCCGACGAGGTAACAGTTTGAATCTATCGCGCCTACCGAAAATCCATCCAAGATCATGAATTCAACCTCCGCAACTAAAATATCTTATTACTGTCCAGCAGTATTGTTACCGGCCCGTCATTTATTATTTCCACAACCATATGCTCGCGAAAACAACCCTTTGCCACTCTTAAGCCGAGTTTTTCCAACTCTCCGTTAAATATTTCATAAAGACACCGCGCTTCTTCGGGAGACGCGGCTTCGAAAAAATTCGGCCGCCTTCCTTTGCGGCAGTCACCATAAATGGTAAACTGTGATACTGATAAAACTTCTCCTCCGACATCCTTGACAGAAAGATTCATTTTGCTGCCGGCGTCTTCAAACACTCTTAAATTGGCTATTTTATCCGCTAGGTACGCTGCTCCTGCCACGGTGTCGCCGCGTCCGACACCCAGCAGCACCACCACACCCTGTCCGATTTCGCCCGCAATTTTATTGCCGACCGTTACCGAACCTCTGACAACTCTCTGAACAACCGCCCGCAATTTCTACCTCCCTGTTTCTTTAATTAACTTCAGTTAGTCGTTTCCAAAGTGTTTCCACCCACCGGCCGGCTGCTGAAGCTGACCCGCCTAATATCGTAAATATCCTTGATCCGCCTTATTTTATTCATGATGAACTCAAGTTGCTCCAGCCCTTTTGTTTCCAACACCAAATCTATCACGGCGCCCCGGTCTTTTTTGCCCCTCGCGGTAACCCAGTTGGCGCTGATCTTCATTTCCAAAAGCACTGACATCACGTCATTTAAAAGTCCGGCCCGGTCCATACCGGTTACCTCAAGTTTGACCTGGAAGGGCTCTCCGAATTCTTTGTCCCAGGCGACTTCCACCAATCGCTCTGCTTCTTCCTGGACCGCATACGCAATGTTTCTGCAGTCGTTACGGTGGATGGATACCCCCCTTCCCCTGGTTATATAACCGATGATTAAATCGCCCGGCACCGGGTTGCAGCAATGCGACAACCTGATCAGCAGGTTGTCTATACCTTTGATGCGAATTCCCTGAGTGGGCTTGCCCCATCCGCCGGAAGGCCTTGTTTCATTGATTAATGTTTGGGCTTCTTCAGCCAGCAAACCTTTCTTTTCAGTTTTTGCTTCCTCTATCTTTATTTTTGACAAAATATTATTAGCGGTGATTACTCCGTCACCGATAGCCGCGTATAAATCCTCAATAGTCAATATATTAAAACGCCTGCTGATATCCAGGAGCTTTTCGTTTTTTAGCTGTTCCGCCTCAATTCCCTGCTTCTTTACTTCCCGGTCAAAGCTTTCTTTTCCTTTCAGGATGTTTTCCTCACGCTTTTCCCTTTTAAACCATTGTCTAATTTTAGTCTTTGCCTGGGAGGTTTTCGTTATATTAAGCCAATCTCTTTTGGGAGCGCTGTTTTTGGATGCCATTATTTCAATAATATCGCCGTTCTTCAACTTATATTCAAGCGGCACGATGCGGCTGTTTACCTTTGCCCCAATGCACCTGTGGCCGACCGCCGTATGAATCCTGTAAGCAAAATCCAGCGGCATTGAGCCCGCCGGCAGTTCAATCACATCACCTTTGGGTGAGAAAACAAAAACTGTGTCCGCAAAAATATCTATCTTTAAACTTTCCATGAATTCCCTGGCGTCCCGCAAGTCATGCTGCCATTCCAGGAGCTGACGCAGCCAGGCTAACTTTTTATCAAAATCACTATCGCTGCGGCCGCCTTCTTTATAGCGCCAGTGGGCGGCAATACCGTATTCAGCGGTCCGGTGCATTTCCCATGTGCGTATCTGTATTTCCAGAGGTTCACCATTCGGCCCGATTACTGTTGTATGAAGGGATTGATACATATTTGACTTCGGCATGGCGATAAAATCCTTAAACCGCCCCGGTATAGGAGTCCATAGGGTGTGAATGATACCCAGCGCGGCATAGCAGTCCCGCACCGTTTTCACGAGGCAACGCACAGCCATTACGTCAAAAATCTCATTTAAGTCTTTTTGCTGTTTAATCATCTTTTCGTTAATGCTGTACAAATGCTTGGGGCGGCCCTTGATATCTGCGTCAACCCCCATAGCCGCCAGTTTTTCTTTCAACATTGAACTCACCGAGCAGATGTATTCCTCACGCTTGCTACGTGTCTTAGCAATCTTATCTACAAGAGATAAGTATTTTAACGGATCTTTAAAGCTAAAAGCCAAATCTTCCAATTCCCACTTGATCCGGTAAATACCTAAGCGGTGCGCTAATGGAGCGAATATTTCCAAAGTTTCCTCGGCTATTTCCACTTGCTTTGCGGCGGGATGATATTTCAATGTGCGCAGATTGTGCAAACGGTCGGCCAGCTTGATTAGAATTACCCTGATGTCCTTAGCCATGGCGAGAAACATTTTACGAAGATTTTCCGCCTGCTGTTCTTCTTTAGATTTATACTCGATCCGGCTGAGCTTGGTCACTCCGTCCACCAATAGGGCTACTTCATGCCCAAAACGCTCTTTAATATCGTCCAAAGGCACTCCGGTATCCTCCACCACGTCGTGCAGCAGGCCGGCGATTAAAGTTTCTTGGTCCAGTTCGAGTTCCGCCAGGATCTTTGCCACTTCCACCGGATGGACGATAAAAGGTTCCCCTGAAAACCTCTTTTGCTCCCGGTGCGCTGTTTCGGCATACTTATAGGCGTCACGGATAGACGTTAAGTCAGCTTTAGAGCGATATTTCTCTAATTGCTGAATTAAACCGTCCAAATATGTCTCATTTTCTCCGCTTAAACGCTCCAACCGGCCGGGTGCGTTATTGGCTGCGGGAACACAAACCTCAATTGTATCCTGAATACCATCCATAACCTTCATGTTCCTTCATCATAATTGCACTTCGTTATTTGTATTATAATCTATAAGTTACCATATTGCCTAAACCTAAAATAAATTATTTAATGGGTCTTTTAGCAGTTTAATCATCCAGGCCATTGATTCTTCTCTCAGCAGTTGAAGGTTCGTATAGGTTTGGGAACTGTTTAAATCCTGTTTTCCCTTGGGCGCCAGCATTAAAACGACATCTATCGCTTCGCCGGTTCTTTCCGCTTCCAGCAGCCCGAGCTCCGAAAGAACTTTTATCGATACTTGCACAGTATATTCGCGCACATGAGGGCAACCGGACTCTGTCAACAACCGGGCGATCCGGTAAGGCTCCGCTATAAACCGCCCATACCGGTCTGCCTCACGGCGCATAACCGTATAAAAACGGGCCAGGCAATCCCGGTCCGGCGTCAGGGCGGCAAGATGGGAGCTATTGCTGTCGAAATCAGCCGCGCCAAAAAATAAATAAACCTGGCCTTCCGGTTTGGATATGTTTATGATCCTATTTAATATTTCCCGGCTATAGGGCAGGTGGTAAATGATCAGGCGGCCGGCTGTAATATCTAAAGAACTTGCCATGGCCGGAGTGGCAACCAGTATTTTTATTTCGCCGTTCTGAAATTTTGCGGCGTTCTCCAATATTTTATTTTCCGGCAGCAGGCTATGGCAGCAGGCGGCTTTACCTTGCAGAAACGGATAAGACATCTGTAAGTAATAGGCAATCTCTATTGTTTGGCAGCCGTTCGCGGTGATAATCACCGTTGGAATTTCATCAGAAACCAAATTCCCCAGTCTGACCTGTCTGTCTATAGATTCGCGGAGGTCAATAAATTCAGGCCTTGCGTCATGTTTTTGGGGTTTATATAAATGATGCCGCATTTCCGGCGGGTTGTCGTTATTCAGTGTTTCGAGGATGAATTCCGGTATGAAAAGCTCGTCTTTATCTTTAGATAAATTTTTCGTTACATACCAGTTTTCCTGATGGCCTTGCTCCTGCCCTGAAAACTCCAATATTGCCGGCATCCCCACGTCTTTGACTTCCAGTTGCAGTGAGCGGCGCCCGTTATATTCATTTACGCCGGGTACGAAAGCCAGATCAATTGCTTCATTCGCAGCCAGCACCTCCGCGTATGCGCCAAGATCAAAGCCGATACCGTCAACAGACGCCCCTTCAGAATGCAAGAGCATCTTCAAGTGCGCGGAGTCCCTGCCTACTCCCCGGAAAGTCTTTACCAATGCTTCCCGGCAGCCTAACAGAGGGGTTGGATTACTAAAGCCAAAAGGCTGCATAAGCTTTATTTCATCTACCAGTATTTCTGAAACCTGGTTTAGACTAATTAAGCCGTCAAGGCATAAACGGGGAGCCATCTTGTTTTCGTCAAGCACACTGCCGGCATATTGATTTATTTTTCCGGCCAAATCCTCGATCCTTCCCGCCTGGATGGAAAACCCTGCCGCCAGCGCGTGCCCTCCGTAATTAAGCAAACATTCCCGGCAATGATTGAACGCGTCGTATATGTTAAAAGCCGGAATACTTCTCGCCGATCCTTTGCCTGTTTCTCCTTCCAAAGCGATCAAGAGAACCGGGCGGGAAAAACGTTCCACCAAGCGGGAAGCGACAATGCCGATTACTCCCTGGTGCCAGCCGGCCGAGGCCAGCACGATAACTTTTTCCTCCGCTATACCCGGCCGGCTGCTAAGCATGGCCAGGGACTCCTGCAAAACATTCGCTTCTATTTCTTGCCTGACCTTGTTCCCCGCATGTAACTCGTTAGCTAATTCCCACGCCTCTCCGACGTTATCGGTAAGCAATAGCCGGGCCGCCAAATCCGGGTTGCCGATACGTCCCGCCGCGTTTATGCGGGGCGCGAGCCGGAAACCCACCTCACTGCTTCCGAGCATATCTTTAACTCCGCTTACCCTGATCAAGGCCTGGAGTCCCGGTCTAGCGGAATTCGCGAGCATTGACAACCCGTGCTTAACAAGAATGCGGTTTTCACCGTGCAGAGGAACAATGTCAGCTATTGTGCCGAGACAGCAGAGGTCGATATAATCATGCCAGGCTTGTTTTTCATAACCATTGCCTTCCAAAAGCGCCTGCGCAAGTTTCAACGCGACACCTACCCCCGCTAAGTCTTTAAAAGGGTAGGCGCAGTCCGGTCTTTTCGGGTTAACCACCGCCGCCGCCTGAGGCAGGATGGGGGGAGGTTCATGGTGATCGGTAATAACCAGGTCCAATCCGTTTGCATATGCCCAGGCCGATTCTTCCAGGGAGCTGATGCCACAGTCGACAGTAACAACCAGCCCGACACCTTTTTCCTTATACTGCCGCAGGACGTTAAGATGCAATCCGTAACCATCATCCAAGCGGTTTGGAATATAATACTCAACCATTCCGCCTAAATGCCGGATTACCTGGATCAGCAGCACTGACGCCGTAATCCCATCGGCGTCATAATCACCGTAAACCAATATTTTTTTTCTTGCCCGCATCGCCTGGTTAATTATCGTGACAGCTTTATCCATATCCTTCAATAACAGCGGGGGATAAAGCCTGTCCAGCCCGGAGTCAAAAAAAGCGCGGCAT
The DNA here is from genome assembly GCF_029478095.1 of Pelotomaculum isophthalicicum JI. Classification (NCBI taxonomy): domain Bacteria; kingdom Bacillati; phylum Bacillota; class Clostridia; order Eubacteriales; family Desulfotomaculaceae; genus Pelotomaculum; species Pelotomaculum isophthalicicum. The sequence goes on from NZ_JAKOAV010000004.1 coordinate 108,169, forward strand.
TGTTCAACTGTATATATGCCCCGGTTTATCAGCAACTGAGCCGTAATTAAAGATATCCCCAATTCACGCGCCAATATTTGCTGCAAATCCGGGAAAGGGGTTCTAACCTGCCAAATTTTTTTCTGTTTAATCTTCGAAGAATATTCCATGATTACTAAAATTATAGCCGACCCGATATGGTTTGGCAACGCATCGCAGTTTAAAATATATACCTGAAACCAAGGTAGAATTATTTATTACCAGGTTTTCCACCCAGCAATTTATTCTTATCTAATATTTCACATGAAACGCTGTTAGATTTTCCAGCCGCAGTCTGGCGGCAGTCACTGCAATTCAGGGCGCATGGCTCCGCGTGAATTAAGACATGAATGCCGGAGAGCCGGTCTGAAATCTCCTCTTCAATTTGGTCGCAGATATTGTGCGCTTTATTAATAAGCATGTGTCCGGGCACCACCAGATGAAGATCGACATAACGTTGAGAACCGGCTTTTCTGGTTCTGAGTTTATGGAATTCAACAAATTCAGGGGAATATTTATTGAGAACTTCTTTGATAACTCTCTCGTCGGCTTCCGGCAGGCGCGCGTCTAATATACTTTGCATGGAGTTCCTGATCAGTCTTATCGCGGCATTGAAAATCAGCAGGGACACTCCGATGGCGATTAGCGGATCGATGATGGTGAGGCCGGTAATTTTGATGGCGACAATCCCGGCCAAAACTCCTAATGACGTGTATACATCGGTAAGCAGATGCCAAGCGTCAGCTTCCAGGGCCGGCGAATCGGTCCTTCTGCCGACATTAAACAATTTTCTAGAAACAAGGAAGTTTACTACGGCAGATATCCCCATTACGGCGGCGCCCATGTCCAGGGAATGAATTTCCGTCCGGCCGAAAAGCTTCGGGTAGGCGTTGTGGATGATGATTACCGCGGCGCCCAGGATTAATATTGCTTCAGTAATGCCGGCGACATTCTCAAACTTGCCGTGACCGTAGTGATGACGCTCGTCGGCCGGTTTGGCTGATTCCCTGACTGAGAAAAAGGCAATTAAAGCGGCAATTAAATCCAGCCCGGAATGAATGGCCTCTGATATTACGCTAACGGAATTCATGGTAATTCCTATGGCCAGTTTTCCTAACGTTAATGCCGCGTTTGAAGCTATTGACAAATGGGCAACCTTTATCTTATCATTCATATTGCACTACCCCTATAAGAAATTGCAAATATATTTCCCCGGTAAATGAAAAAAGCCCTCAGAACTCATCTTATTCGGATAGATGTAGTCCTACGGGCAATACCGCTGCCTTGCGGCCCGACCGGTTTTAACCGGCCTGACTTGAAATTAGTATAGCATAATCCTTTTTTCCCGGCAACTGTTGTCCAGGCATAATTTTAAAAGAAAATTGACATTTTTAAGACAAAGCATTTAGAATATAACATATTATTTTATTAGCAGTTTTGAAAAGCAGGTGAGGTCGTGGTTCTCGTAAAGGTAACGGAAATCGCTTACGATATTATGATGAATCCGGTGGTATTGTTAATTGATGAGAACGAATTAAAAGCACTGCCGATCTGGGTCGGCCCGTTCGAAGCGCACTCTATATCATTGGCCCTGCAGGGAATTTGCCTGGACCGGCCTTTGACCCATGACTTGTTAATAGGTATCTGCGACAAACTCGAAGCTAAATTCAGCATGGTAATTATCAATGACGTGATTGAAGGAACTTATATGGCAGAACTGCACATGTGGCATCATGACCAGGAATTGGTAATCGACTCGCGTCCCAGCGACGCTATCGCCGTAGCTATTCGCACCAAGACACCTATATATCTGAGCGAGAAAGTAGCGGAGGGCTTTTTGGCCCTAAAGGATTTATTAAATGAGGAACAGCAGAAGGAGTTAAAAAAACTCCTGGATCCCGGCAGAGCAAACGAATTCAAGAAATCCCTTCACTAGCAAGATTTTTTGAGGCTGAACTCAACATTTGTCTTGCGTGGCGTCTGGATATATCGGTTACCTCTTTGCCGCCCAGCATCCTTGCCAGTTCATCCACCCTGTCCGGCAGAGCAAGTTTATCCACTTTTGTAACCGTGCGTTCACCGTCAAACTCTTTCCTCACCCGGTAGTGAACACTTGCGAAACTGGCTACTTGAGCCGCATGGGTGACACATATAATCTGATGATGTTTACTAATTTTAGCCAGCTTTTCAGCGACAGCATGCAGCGATCGACCGCCAATACCGGCGTCCACCTCGTCGAATATGATCACTGGAATATCGTCAGCTTCCGCCAGCAGCGCTTTCAAGGCCAGCATGATCCGGGAAAGCTCACCTCCCGAGGCGATCTTAGCCAGGGGTTTCAACGGTTCACCTGGATTTGGCGATATTAAGAACTCCACACGTTCCGCCCCCCCTGGCGACAGGCCGTCAACTCTGGTAAAAACCACTTGGAATTTCACCCGCCCCATTTCTAAATCAACTAGTTCGCGTGATACCTCCTCTTCAAGTTTTTCAGCTGCCTGCAAGCGGCGGGAGCTCAAGATTTCGGCGGCCTTCATGTAAGACTGCTCGATTTTTTTCAGTTCCTCAGCATAAGTGGCGGCTAGCTCTTTTTTATTCTCAAGCTTTTCCAGTTCATCCCTGGCTTTTGCGAGATAATCAAATATTTCTGGAATCGTGGGCGCATATTTATTTTTTAAATTATTAAGCAGCTCCAGTCTTTCTTCAACAGCTTCCAGCCTTTGTGGATCGTGTTCAACTTTGCTATTTAAAACGGCCAACTCCCGGGCGGCATCTTCTACTTGATAAAAAACACTTTCAAGGGATTTATACAAGTGTTCCGTGTGTTCGTCTAAAAGCGCCAGATTTTTAAGCAGATCCATGGCTTTTGACAACAAATCAGTTACCGGCGCCTGCCCGTGCGTGCCCTCATAAATCAAGGAATAGGATTCAGCGGCGAGAAGGCATATTTTCTCCGCGTTAACCAGCACTTTCTTCTCTGACGCTAATTCTTCATCTTCTCCCGGTTTTGGATCAATTTTTTCGATTTCATTTATTTCATAGCGCAGTAAATCCGCTTGTTTAACTCTTTCTTCATCGTTACGGCTGAGTTTTTTGAATGTATTAAAGGTTTCCTTCCAAAGTGAGTATAAATTGGTTACCTCTTTTAGCGTGTCGGTAACCAGAGCGCCGCCAAACCGGTCAAGCAGTTCCCTGTGCCGGTTCTGATCAAGCAACGAATGCTGTTCGTGCTGGACATGCGAGTCTACAAGATTTCTCCCAATTCCCCGGTAACAACTCAGAGTTACCGTTTGCCCGTTTAGACGGCAAACATTTTTTCCTGAACGATTAATTTCCCTTGTTAATATTAAGATACTGTCTTCAGGAACTCCTACCCCTTGCTCCTCAAGCATTAAAATGACTTTTTTATTATTATTGATATCAAAAGTAGCCTGTATCCACATTCTCTCTGACCCGGCACGGATTTGTTCGCCTGCCGCGGCCCGGCCGCCTAACGCTACTTGCAGCGCTTCGATAATAATGGATTTTCCCGCTCCTGTTTCCCCGGTAATGATATTTAGGCCATTTTGCAGATCCACTATCAACAGATCAATAAGTCCGAAATTCTTGATATATAGATTAATTAACATCGTTTTACCCCCTATGCAGGTCCTCAAACCTCCTCATCACAGTTTCTGCGACCTGTTTTGGTTTGACAACCACCAGGATAGTGTCATCTCCGCCCACAGTGCCTATTATCTCCCGCCAGCCAATTTTATCTATTGCTGATGCGACACCTTGCGCCTCGCCGGGATGCGTTTTAATTACAAGCAAGTTTTCGCTTATGGCCAAGCTGACAACAGAGTCGCGGAAATACCGCTTCAAGCGATCTTTCGTGCTTTGGGTAGTCTGTTCTCCGGGGTAAGCATATTTAAAATGATTGTTTTCACATGGTATTTTGATTAAACCCAGTTCTTTGATATCCCTTGAGACTGTTGCCTGGGTAACCTCAAAGCCACATTTCCTTAAGTTTACGGCAAGCTCTTCCTGCGTTTCAATTATTTCTTGCTGGATAAGCTCAAGGATTTTGTGTTGCCGCCTGGCTTTCATGCGGAGCACCTGCTTTCTCAATAACGATTATCACCGGCGCTTGAGCAGAACGATTTAAATAACTTATTTTAATTACGTTAAATTCAGACCCTTCCAGGCCAGACGTGAACTGTTCCACGGCATAAAGTTCTTCAGCGCCGCCCGGATGGCCGGTATAGATAACCATGCCGATTCTTCCACCCTGGCGGAGCAATCCAATCGCGGATTTTAACGCGCCAATGGTGGTGTCAGGTCTGGTAACCAGAGCATGGTCGCCCCCCGGCAGGTAACCAAGATTAAATACGACTGCGTCCACCGGTACAGGCACCGACTTGTCTAATCCTTCATGTCCCGTGTTTAGCAATGTAACTTGCCTCGCGGCATTATGACGTTCAAGTAATTTTCTTGTAGTTTTTAAAGCCTTTTCTTGTATGTCAAAAGCATAGACCCGCCCTTCGGAACCAACCGTTTGAGCCAGAAACAGGGTGTCGTTTCCATTTCCCGCTGTAGCATCCACTGCTGTCCCGCCACTTTTTAACACTTTGGCAATAATCATTTGGACTATGTGGACGGCGCTCCCCAAATCCTTGTTAATCACCGGAGCGGTCTCCTTCTTCTCTTAGTTTCTTCCCCAGTAATTCAAAAAAGCCTCTCCCCTTAAGTCTCAGGAACCGGGCCTTTTGAGAAGCTTGCCTGATCATCACTTGATCAGACTGAAGCAGCTTAAAGCCCAGTTGACCGTCCATGGTTAGCATGACTTCCTCCCGGCCGGACAGGATCACTACTTTAACCGTGCTTTCAGGCGCGACAACCAGCGGCCGCGCCCAGAGGGTGTGCGGGCAAATCGGAGTGATCAGCATCAGATTCAAATCAGGAGTAACCAGGGGCCCCCCGGCAGAGAGGGAGTAAGCTGTGGAACCGGTTGGACTGGCTATGATCAAGCCATCTGAAGGATAAGTGTTGACATACTCATTATTAACATAAGTTTCCAGGTGAATTAGCCTGGCAAAAGCTCCATTTGTAATCACGGCATCATTTAGCCCGAGTGCACGCTCAACTATCTTATTTTCCCGATATACCAACGCTTCAAGCATCATTCGCTCTTCTATGTAATACTGCCCCGCAAGCAATTTTTCCAGGGCAGGGATAACCTCCGGAATATCTATTTCTGTCAGAAAGCCCAGGTGTCCCAGGTTTATGCCGGTAATAGGCTTACCTGACTCCGCTAATTCGCGGGTCGTCCTGAGCAGCGTACCGTCGCCCCCAAGCACGATCACGCATTCAGCTTGCTCAATCAGGTGTTTCTCCGTCACGCCTAATCTGGCAAAGCCTATGGAAGCGGCAGTTTCTTGAGCAATTAATACTGTACAACCCCTGTCCTCAAGCCAATTGACAATATTCTCAACCAGGCTGACAACTCCTCTTTTATTTAAATTTATCACAAGCCCGATTGTGTTCAATCCGGAACCTCCCCATAAAACATTTCAATACAATTCAGCATGCGCACGTTCAACTATAACCTTACAGTCTTTTATTTCTGATTCCTGTTTCTCAGTTTTTTTAAAGTAGATCAAATATTCAATATTTCCTTCCGGTCCGGTAACGGGTGAAAAATCAAGGCCGATTACTGACCAACCCAAGGTTACGACAAGCATTGCGATATTTTGAATTACTTCAATTTGAACCTGAGGATCGCGGACAACCCCTCTTTTACCGATTTTTTCACGGCCGGCCTCAAACTGTGGCTTAATTAACGCTACACCGGCTGCTTCCGGGATAATCAATTCTTTAACTTTCGGCAGCACTTTAGCAAGTGAGATAAATGAAACATCAATAGTTGTAAAATCCGGCGTCTCAGTTAGGATATCTTTTGCAAGGTAGCGAATATTGGTTCGTTCAAGGACAATCACTCGCGGATCATTCCTCAACGACCAGGCAAGCTGCCCGTAGCCGACATCCACAGCATAAACCAGTCTGGCTCCATGCTTTAGGGCACAGTCGGTAAAACCGCCCGTGGAGGCGCCGACGTCAAGAACCACTTTCCCGGTCAAATCAAGGCTAAAAGCTTTTATTGCCTTTTCCAGTTTAAGCCCGCCGCGGCTAACATAAGGAGTCACTTCACCGCGCACCACAATTTCAGCTTCCTGTTTTATTGTCCGGCCGGGTTTGTCCACCAGTTCGTTATCTACAAAGACAAGGCCGGCCATGATTGCTGCGCGGGCTTTCTCACGGCTGGGGAAAAAACCGCCCTCTACTAACCTGACATCCAACCTTTGCTTTATCGGGGACAAGCTGAATACCTCCGCGCCGTCTTAATCGAGAACCACCTTTAGCTTATTAGGTACTTTCCTTGGCACACATTTACCAGCGACAACATCGACTATATGTTCCACATTAAGGCCATACTTTTCCATTAACAATGCATGGCTGCCATGTTCAATAAAGCAGTCGGGAATGCCGAAACGGTGTACCAAGACATCTTTTTTCCCTTTAGCTGACAATAATTCTAAAACAGCGCTTCCAAAACCATTTTTTAATACGTGTTCCTCAATTGTAAAAACCTTTCCTGTAATTGCGGCATATTTAAGGATTATTTCCTCATCAAGAGGTTTAATAAAACGGGCGTTGATTACAGTAGCTTCAATACCCATTCCGGACAGAATCCCGGCCGCATTTTCAGCCCTGCTCACCATACTCCCCACCGCAAGCAAAGTGAGGTCCGCCCCTTCTCTTAGCACTTGGGCCTTACCGATAGGCAGTAATTTTAATTCCTTGTCCATTTTGCAGCCTATTCCAGCACCCCGCGGGTAGCGTACAGCCGCCGGCCCATGGTGGTTCACCGCTGTGGCAATCATATGCTGCAGCTCATTTTCATTTCCCGGCGCCATGATAATCATATTGGGAATTGTTCCGAGATAAGAAAAGTCAAAAAGGCCATGATGAGTAGGGCCATCCTCCCCAACAATGCCAGCCCGGTCAATAGCAAAAGTAACCGGCAGGTTTTGGAGACAAATATCATGCAAGATCTGATCAAAAGCGCGTTGGAGGAAGGTTGAATATATTGCCACAACGGGGTGATAACCCCCGGCGGCAAGTCCGGCGGCCAAAGTAACCCCATGCTGTTCAGCAATACCCACATCAAAAAAACGTTCCGGAAAAAGTCGCGCGAATTTTGTCAAACCCGTGCCGCCCGGCATAGCGGCAGTGATCGCAAGGACGTTCCGCTCCCTGCCGGCAAGCTTCACCATAGTTCTGCCAAACACTTCAGTGTATGAAGGAATGCTGATACTCTTCTTAATCTCTCCACTGGCAACGTCAAACGGACCGACTCCGTGAAACTTGTCCGGGTTGTTTTCAGCCGGTTTGTAGCCCTTGCCTTTCTTTGTTAAAATATGAACCAGCACCGGCCCTTTAATAGTCCTGGCCCGTTGCAGAACATTAGTGACTGCCTTTATATCGTGGCCGTCTATTGGCCCCAGGTAAAAAAAACCCAATTCCTCAAAAATCATTCCAGGCACCACAAGATATTTTAAGCTGTCTTTTAATTTATCAATTAAACGTAATAGTTTGGGGCCCGCCGGTAACTTGCGCAAGATTTGCTCTATTTCCTCCTTGCCCTTTGAATACATCGGATCAGTGCGCAAGCGGTTTAAATAACCGGACATAGCCCCAACATTCTGGGCAATTGACATTTCATTGTCATTTAAAACCACGATCAAGTCTTTTTGCATATGGCCGGCATGGTTAAGCGCCTCATAGGCCATTCCGCCGGTCATGGCGCCGTCGCCGATTACCGCGATTACAGAATAATTATCTCCTTTTAAATCCCGCGCCACCGCCATACCGAGGGCGGCGGAAATAGACGTGCTGCTGTGCCCCGTACCAAACACGTCGTGCGCGCTTTCAGTAGGCCGGGGGAATCCGCTGATGCCTCCGATTTGACGCAAAGTATCAAATTCATTATAGCGTCCCGTAAGCAGTTTGTGAGTGTAGCTTTGATGCCCCACATCCCAAATAATCTTATCTACGGGTGAGTTAAACACATAGTGAAGAGCCAGCGTTAATTCGACGACTCCCAAACTGGGTGAAAGGTGCCCCCCGTTCTTAGCCACGGTATTAATAATTTCCTGACGTATCTCTCCGGCTAATTCCTGAAGTTGGGCAAAATTTAGCGAGCGAATTACATACGGCGCATGAACTTGTCTTAAAAGTCTACTCACTGTTTACCCACCTTTTGTTTGTTCTTTGATCCCCGTTGCTTCTGGAATGGGCTATAACCGGTAGCCCTTTCTATTTTCGCCAGGATAGTGCCGACAAAAAAAATAATTTCATCGGGATGGCTAAGAGATAATTTTTTTCCTACCGCTTTGCCGGTAACGATAAAAACAGAAATAAGGGCGGTAAGCAGCACATTCAGCCAAAACTGATCGAACTGCGGTCCCACCCTCATGATTTGCACTACGATTGATATACCCAGCGCGCCGCTTACCGTGGTGGTTATGTCACCAATAATATCATTTGCGATATTAGCCACTCTATCGGCGTTTTTGATTAATTGCAATCCCTGGGGGGCGCCTTTTACACGTTTAGCCGCTTTCGCGTTGAAAGGAGTATGAGAGGCAGCTGTCACAGCCGTACCTACAAGATCGGCCAGAATGTTTATCGTGATGATAACAGCCAAAAAAACAAAAGATAACAGCAGGTTATTAAATTTAGAGGCGAAAGTTTCCGATAACAAGGTAAATATAACTGCTAAAATAAACGATCCTATAGCAACCACGAAAATATATCTACTGGAAACAGTAGATTTATTATTGCCCAAAAATGTCACCTCATACCGCGACAATTAACATATCTATTTTGCCCTACTCAGTAGTCAGTAATCAGAATATTACAAGACATGAAAAACTTTTTTATTATGTATGATAAGTGACGGCAGATTGGGTAAATATTGTGGCTTAGGTCTAGTAGGTTTTCCCAAACAGCTACCGGCTGTCACCAAACCGGCGGTTACCCTTTACAACTGTCTCCGACCGTCACCGGTACCGGGACTAGATTACCACTTAGTCCACACTGCAATCCCCAACCTGCCCTGGAATTCCAGACAGCCTAGGAGTTTTCCTCAACAGAATTTACCTCTTTTAGCCTCTTTTGCAATAAAGGTTTCAATCATCAAGCCAACCGAGCATGGGCCCACGCCGGCCGGCTCCGTAAAAACTGAAATCCACCCTTACCACTCAAGGCAGGCTACACTGCACGCAGCTTCGACCACATGCAGGTTTAATCCCAAGCCATAGTATACCGCGCCGCCAGTGCGGCATGGCTTTCCACATACTTGGGTCTCCACGGAGGCAGGGTCAACGCCCGCATGCCATTGCGGGTCGCCCAACCACCTTAACTCCCAGTACCGACCCCCGACTGGGCGTCAGCAGCCAGCACCAGGAACTTCATCGTTGTGCCCTTAACGGATTTTTAGGCCCGCCTTCAAAAAGGTGTATCTGACTAGGATACTGTGTCACTTATCTAATAAACCGTTTATTTTGTTATTATAACAAAACATCTTTTCTCTTTCAAATGCCGGTTTTTCTCCCTATACGCCGTTTAATTGCTTATTAGCCTAAAAAAGAATACCCGCCATATCGCAAATCCTAATGGTATCGGTGTGTTCCGATAGATTTAATTCTCATCAAACTCAATGATCCCGGTCAATAATATATTGAACCAGCATTCTCAAAAATTCCGCTTCATTTCCGAAACAGCTCAATGCGGACAACGCCCTGTCCGCCGCTTGCCGCGCTTTTCTTCTCGCTTCCTCCAGGCCGAAAAGCGAGGGATATGTCGCTTTTTTATTCTTAACATCGCTTCCAAGCGGTTTGCCAATTTTTGCCGCGTCACCTTCAATATCGAGAATATCATCAATTATTTGAAAAGCAAGCCCGAAATTATCAGCATAGCTTGTTAGTTTATTTATTTTTTCATCACCCGCGCCGGCCAGGATCGCTCCCGTACGAACCGCGGCACGATAAAGAGCGCCTGTTTTGCGACTATGAATATATTCAAGCGTGTTCTCATTGATATCCTCTCCCGCGGAAAACGTATCGACAACCTGGCCGCCAATCATACCAAACGTCCCCGCCGCAAGAGCGATTTCACCAATAATTTTTACTACAGCGTCCGGATTGCTGCCGCGTATGCCGGCCAGCGTGGAAAATGCCAGCGTCAAAAGGGCGTCACCCGCTAAAATCGCCACAGCGTCCCCGTATACTTTGTGGTTTGCCGGCTTGCCTCTGCGATAATCATCGTTATCCATAGCAGGCAAGTCATCATGAATCAGCGAATAAGCATGAATCATTTCCAGAGCGCAGGCCGCCGGCAATACATCCTCAGCTTTGCTCCCCACTGTTTCGGCAGCCTTCATTACCAGAACAGGCCTGAGCCGTTTGCCGCCCGTGACGCTATAACGCATCGCCTGGTGAATCAGCGCCGGGTAGGCGTCGGCTGGCGGCAGGTAACGCTCAAGCGCCTCATCTACAATTGAACTCAGTTTGTCAAACGTTTCTTTAAAACTCAACTTTTTGTCCCCCTGCCGCCAAGGGCAACTCATTAATTTCTTTCAGGCTTATTTCATCTCTTTCATCAGCGGTCAGCACGGCAATGCGCTGCTCGGCTGATGCCAGATACTCATTACAGATGCGGGTAAGCCCGATTCCCTCAGTAAACATTTCCAGCGCTTTTTCCAGCGGCAGCCTGCTGTCTTCCAACTCCCGCACCAGTGTTTCCAAACGCGCTATGGCTTCTTCAAATGATATCTTTTTGCCTTCGACGGTGTTTTTAGCAACCATGCAAAAGTCCTCCTCGCCGTAACCTTTCCTTAAGACTCCTTAATCCGCGCCCGTACCGCAGCCATGGACTCATCCTTTAACCGCCTGGCTTCGGCGGTAATTGTCTTTATTTCATTAATAATCTTTTTTACATAATCCTGATCTTCGATCGCCGGGATGTTTATCTCGGCGCTTAGAAGCACGCCGTTAAGGGCGGCGTCAAATACAACGGCGGCTACCCCGGCGTCGCTTATGGCTGTTTTGTTGCCCATACCGGAGAGTCGCACGGTAATACGCAACGCTTCCAAACAGACACGGGCAATTTTTAACGGCGTTTCTGTAGCTCCTATTAAAGCTTTTTGCATAGCTTCATCACGTATTCTTTTTTCAGCGTCGCTTTCTTTAGGCATCCGGAATGCCGTCATGTAGTTATTAAACTCAGCCATGTCCTTGTCAGCCAACTCTTCCATCCTTTTCATCAAATCGCTGGCAGTACCAAGTATTTCTTTGACCTGCGGCTCGACATCCCGGTACTTTTTTTTCCCTATGGTCAGATTACAGACCATAGCGGTCATAGCCAGACCGAAACACGCCACTATGGCGGAAACACTGCCGCCGCCCGGCGTGGGGGAAGCGGAAGCGGAAAGCTCTATTACTTCCCGCAAGGTTTTATTAAATAAAGCGCTCACAGGCAACAACCCCTTTGCCAAGGTTGTCAAGGGGACGGTTCTCTTGACAACTTATTAATCTTTCGATTGTCAGGGAGAACCGTCCCCTTGACATCCCCTTGACACACTGATGACCGAGTTATTTCTTCTGAAGTTTGATTGCTTTCAACAGGTTTCTCTGGAGCAGAACGGTGGTAAGGCTGCCGACACCGCCCGGTACGGGCGAAATCGCGCCGGCAACTTTTTGCGCCTGCGCAAAGTCGACATCCCCGCAAATCCCCGCCGCCGTCTCATTAATACCGGCATCAATTACTACCGCGCCGGGTCTGATCAAGTCAGCCGTAATCATGTTGGCCTTGCCCACGGCGGCGATCAGTATGTCCGCCTGTCTGGTGTACCGGCCAAGGTCGCCGGTTTTGGTGTGGCATACCGTCACTGTGGCGTTTTGTTTCAGGAGCATCAAGATCAGAGGCTTGCCCACTGTTTCACCACGGCCGACCAGGACGGCGTGTTTACCTTCTATCTCTATTCCGCTATGCGACATAATTTCAATACAGCTTTGCGGTGTTACCGAAAAAAGACCGTCGCCGTCACCAAGCAGATTACCCCGGTTGACCGGATGCGCTCCGTCGACGTCTTTAAGCGGTGATATTGCCGCCAATACTCTTTTTTTATTTATTCCCCCAGGTAAAGGCAATTCAACCATAATTCCATGTACATCAGCATCTTTGTTCAACTTATTAATTAGGTCCAAAAGTTCATTTTCAGGAACTCCACCCGGCAAGTTGAAGAGTTCGTAGTCGATGCCCGTATTAATGCAGGCTTTTTTTTTGGAACGGGCATAAATTACTGAAGCCGGGTCATCGCCGGCCAGGATAACGGCAAGCTTAGGGACAATACCCTTCTCACGCAGTTGTCCGACTTCCTTTTTTATTTCTTCTTTAATTAATCCGGCGATTTTTTTGCCGTCAATGATCATTGCCATTTTAACTAACCAAGCTCTCTTTTTTCTTCTTATTGTAACCTTTTATCTTCAACCATACACTGCAGCGACCCTTTTTGCAAGCGCACAACCAGTTTGTCGCCGGTATTCACCTCATTTATGTCACTAATGACGCGCTCACCATCTGGTGTTGTGCAAATACTGTATCCCCTGGCCAAGGTGGCCAGCGGGCTCAAAGTGTTAAGCCGGGCGGCGAGCGCTGCGAGGTGCTCGCCTTCAGTTCCTATAGCATTATTTATACTCTGGGTTAGTCGGTGGATGAGGAAATCAACTGATTGCTGCCTGGCGCCGCAAAAAGTTTCCACCGGCCGGGCAAAAGTCCTGCCAGCCAGACAATAATCCAGCCTTTGTCTGCCTTCATTAACTTTTCGTTCTGCTGCGTGTTTTAGCTTGCTTACAATTGTCTGGACATAGCGATCCATTTCCTTTTTATCGGGAACAGCCATTTCAGCGGCGGCTGAAGGAGTAGCGGCGCGGGCGTCAGCCACAAAGTCGGATATGGTAACATCTGTTTCATGCCCCACCGCTGAAATAACGGGAACCTTAGAGAGAAATATGGAGCGGGCGACAATTTCCGTGTTGAAAGCCCACAAATCCTCAATAGACCCGCCACCCCGGCCGACGATTATCAGTTCAACCCCACCAAGTTTGTTTAACAACTGGATCCCCCGCGCCACCGCGAGAGGCGCGCTTTCGCCCTGCACCAGAACCGGCGCCAGAATAACCTCCAGGCCGGCCCAGCGGCGCCGGATTATTTCCACCATATCGCGTACCGCCGCCCCGGTCAGCGAAGTAACAATACCGATCCGGCGGGGCAGCAGCGGCAAGTTTTTTTTATGTTTCCGGTCGAATAGCCCTTCCCGTTGCAGCTTGTTTTTCAGCTGTTCAAACGCCAGATACAACGCGCCGGTTCCGTCCGGCTCCATCTCATCAGCATAAAGCTGGTATACGCCGTCCCTTTCATAAACTGAAATGTAGCCGCGCACCAGCACGGACATGCCGTTCTCCGGCCGGAAAGTCACGCTGCGGCTACGGGAACGGAACATAACCACTTTCAAGCTGCTTGATTCATCTTTCAAAGTGAAGTAATAGTGCCCGGACGAGGCGGGTTTAAAGTTGGATATTTCCCCCTTTACCCAGATATCAGCCAACAGGCAATCATTTTCGAATATTGTTTTAACGTACCTGGTCAACTCCTGAACACCTAGAACCCGCACTGTCTTAGCTCCTTATAATTAAATGAAAGCAACCGGGCTGCCGCGCTGAAAACTGCAACAGCGCATCTAGCCCGGTCAAAAGCGACTCGTTCTAATTTCCGGTGTGATCGCCAATATGATGGGACAACGCCGTACTTGCGTGTAGTCCGCGGATATAGAAACAATTAACTAACAACAACTATTTTTCAGATAAATACGCGTGAATTGATCTTGCAGCGGCGCGCCCCGCACCCATAGCCAGAATGACGGTAGCCGCACCGGTAACCACGTCGCCACCGGCATAAACACCAGGTTTGGAAGTAGCTCCAGTTTCCAGATTGGCAACGATATTGCCTTTTTTATTGCAATCGAGTCCTTTGGTGGTCTTCGGCACCAGCGGGTTTGGCCCCTGCCCGATTGCCACTACCACTGTTTCGACGTCAATAATAAATTCCGACCCCTTGACAGGAACTGGGCTGCGGCGGCCTGAAGCATCGGGTTCACCCAGCTCATAACGCAGGCACTCCATACCGGTCACCCAGTAATTATCGTCATAGATAATTTTAGTAGGGCTGGTCAAAAAAGCAAATTTGACGCCTTCTTCTTCAGCGTGTTCTGCTTCCTCGTGCCGCGCCGGGAGCTCATTTTTAGACCGGCGGTAAACGATCCAGGATTCTTCGGCGCCTAAGCGCAACGCTGTACGGGCGGCGTCCATAGCCACGTTGCCACCGCCCAGCACGGCAACTTTTTTACCTACGCGGATCGGTGTATCATTACCAGGGAAGAGATATGCTTTCATCAAGTTGGTACGCGTAAGAAACTCGTTAGCCGAGTATACACCGCAAGCGTTTTCTCCCGGGATATTCATAAAGTAAGGCAAGCCGGCGCCCGTTCCTAAAAAGACAGCGTCAAAACCGCCTTCCTCCATAAGTTCATCCACCGTAGCGAATTTACCTACAACAGCATTGACCTGGATGTCAACGCCAAGCTTCTTGAGATTCTGTACTTCGGCCTGGACAACCGCTTTAGGAAGACGGAACTCAGGGATACCGTACATCAGTACGCCACCCGCCACATGCAACGCCTCAAAGATAGTGACGGCATGGCCCTGTTTCGCCAGATCGGCGGCGCAGGTCAGCCCCGACGGGCCAGAACCGACAATCGCCACTTTCTTGCCGGTCGGTGGGGCTACTTTTTGCGGCAGCACACCGTTAGCAAGTTCCCAATCAGCGCAAAAACGCTCAATCCGTCCAATACCAACCGGTTCGTTTTTCTTTCCTACGGTACAGTATTTTTCACACTGGTTTTCCTGAGGGCAAACCCGTCCACAAACAGCAGGCAGGGCGTTTTTTTCTTTTAATTTCATGATCGCGCCAGCAAAATCCCGCTCGGCAGCCAGCTTGATAAAAGCAGGGATGTCAACTTCCACCGGACAGCCCTGCCGGCAAGGCTCCTTCTTGCACTGAAGACACCGCCGAGCCTCGGCAACTACGGTTTCCTCATTATAGCCCAGTGCCACTTCGTTAAAATTTTTTGCCCGTACGACCGCGTCCTGAGCTGGCATTGGGTGTTTATTAGGAACAATAGTTTTATTACCGGTTTTCTCATCAGCCATTATTTGCCACCCCCACAACCGCAGCTGCAGGTATGATTAAATCTTTCCACAGCAGCTTGTTCCTGAGATTTATATATAACCGATCGGCGTGCCATTTCGGCAAAGTCGACTGCATGACCGTCAAATTCCGGCCCGTCGACACAGGCAAATTTGGTCTGACCGCCAACTGTCACACGGCAACAGCCGCACATCCCTGTACCGTCCACCATAATCGAGTTCAGGCTGACAATGGTCTTAATATTATACTCTTTGGTCATGTTGCACACGGCCCGCATCATCGGCAACGGCCCGATAGCCACACAGAGTGCTATATCGCCTTTTTCTTCAACGACTTCTTTTAACACATCGGTGACAAAACCTTGTCTCACGTAAGAACCGTCATCAGTGGTCACCCGCAACTCTGTACAGGCATTGCGCATTTTATCCTCCCAAAAGAGGAGTTCCTTGGTTCTCGCCCCGATAATACCAATTACCTCATTTCCCGCTTCTTTTAATGCCCTGGCAATAGGGTGAACCGGTGCTACACCCACTCCTCCACCAACACAGACGATTTTTCCTAATTTCTCAATGTGGGAAGGCTCACCGAGCGGACCGACAAAATCCCTTACACTATCTCCCTCATTAAGCGTTGCGAGTTCCATAGTGGTCTTGCCCACTTCCTGGAATACACAGGTAATAGTACCCTTTTCCCGGTCAAAATCGGCGATAGTTAGAGGTATCCGTTCGCCTTCGTCATGTATGCGAAGGATAATAAACTGGCCCGGTTTTGCTTTTCTGGCAACCAGCGGCGCTTCGATGTCAAATAAGAATAATGTTGGCGCCAGAACCTCTCTCTTCAAAATCTTGTACATTAAAATCCCCTCCCCCCGCTAATTAACAATGCAATCTATTATTATTCTATAAAGAGAAGGAAATCCCTGCCGTTGATTTAATAAAATACAATGCAAAAAGAGCAGTTGCCGGAATAAACAACCACTCTTCTAAAGCTCAATATTTTCTTGGTATATTTCCGGTTTTTCCACAACGCGCCCAAGGATGCCGTTGATAAACTTCGCCGATTCCTCGCTTCCGAATATCTTACCTAATTCTATAGCTTCATTTACAGAAACGTTGTTTGGTATATCCTTACAGTACAGTATCTCAAAAAGCGCCAAGCGCATTATATTTCTATCGACATTCGCCATCCTCTTAATGTTCCAGTCTTTGCTTATCCCTTCGATAACCCGGTCGATGGACATCAAGTTGGCCAAGGTTCCGCTGACAAGCTGCTGCGCGAATTCTTCATTCTTTTTTAACTTGCCCAAACTCCCGTCCATTTTGCTAAAAGCCTCGTCCGGCTCAACGTTACCCAGATCAACTTGGAACAGGACCTGAAGAGCCCTTTCTCTGGCCTGTCTCCTGCTCATTAAGATCCTCCTTGTATGCATTAAAGGCATATAATTGTGAAGGTCAAAATCACCCTAATACCTACCGCTCACCAAAAATTTTTAAAATGAATTCCCGGAAATCAATTTTTTCATCAAGACGCTTACCCAGATAGTAGCCCGCAACAACGCATGCCGCAACAAACAACGCTTTAAAAAAGCCGTACTTGATAGCAAACCAGCCAAAAATCAGACCCAATAAAACACCTGCTGCCTTACCCAGGTGCTTGTCCAATATCTCCTGAATTATGCTCAAATCGATCCCTCTTTTCTCCGGCAATTTCACTCAACTCTTGGCTTTTGCGCCGATATGTTATCAATAGAAACCCTAACGCTGCCGACGGTGATACCGGTTATTTCAAAAACCTTTTCCTTTACCAGGACTTGTATTCTTTCAGAAACATCCGGGACATTAATGTCGGGGGTTACCACAGCGCGGATTTGGATCCCGACGCCTTGAGACACCGACACTATCCGGGGCTTCACTTCTCTTACCCCGTTAACCTGAGTCACAACTTTTACAACAAGATTCTCAATTGCTTGAATTGACACCCGGATTTGACCCAAAGCGCTTTCCGTAAGAACTACATACCGGCCAACCCGGTCGGATTTACTTACCCCTATCCAGAACAGCCTGACGCCGGCAAGAATTAAAATTGCCATAAGCGCCCAAAATATTCCCGCCCGGTCGGGATAGAACAGGCCCCTCAGCAAGAACTGGGGTTCACCTCATTTATGTCACTAATGACGCGCTCACCATCTGGTGTTGTGCAAATACTGTATCCCCTGGCCAAGGTGGCCAGCGGGCTCAAAGTGTTAAGCCGGGCGGCGAGCGCTGCGAGGTGCTCGCCTTCAGTTCCTATAGCATTATTTATACTCTGGGTTAGTCGGTGGATGAGGAAATCAACTGATTGCTGCCTGGCGCCGCAAAAAGTTTCCACCGGCCGGGCAAAAGTCCTGCCAGCCAGACAATAATCCAGCCTTTGTCTGCCTTCATTAACTTTTCGTTCTGCTGCGTGTTTTAGCTTGCTTACAATTGTCTGGACATAGCGATCCATTTCCTTTTTATCGGGAACAGCCATTTCAGCGGCGGCTGAAGGAGTAGCGGCGCGGGCGTCAGCCACAAAGTCGGATATGGTAACATCTGTTTCATGCCCCACCGCTGAAATAACGGGAACCTTAGAGAGAAATATGGAGCGGGCGACAATTTCCGTGTTGAAAGCCCACAAATCCTCAATAGACCCGCCACCCCGGCCGACGATTATCAGTTCAACCCCACCAAGTTTGTTTAACAACTGGATCCCCCGCGCCACCGCGAGAGGCGCGCTTTCGCCCTGCACCAGAACCGGCGCCAGAATAACCTCCAGGCCGGCCCAGCGGCGCCGGATTATTTCCACCATATCGCGTACCGCCGCCCCGGTCAGCGAAGTAACAATACCGATCCGGCGGGGCAGCAGCGGCAAGTTTTTTTTATGTTTCCGGTCGAATAGCCCTTCCCGTTGCAGCTTGTTTTTCAGCTGTTCAAACGCCAGATACAACGCGCCGGTTCCGTCCGGCTCCATCTCATCAGCATAAAGCTGGTATACGCCGTCCCTTTCATAAACTGAAATGTAGCCGCGCACCAGCACGGACATGCCGTTCTCCGGCCGGAAAGTCACGCTGCGGCTACGGGAACGGAACATAACCACTTTCAAGCTGCTTGATTCATCTTTCAAAGTGAAGTAATAGTGCCCGGACGAGGCGGGTTTAAAGTTGGATATTTCCCCCTTTACCCAGATATCAGCCAACAGGCAATCATTTTCGAATATTGTTTTAACGTACCTGGTCAACTCCTGAACACCTAGAACCCGCACTGTCTTAGCTCCTTATAATTAAATGAAAGCAACCGGGCTGCCGCGCTGAAAACTGCAACAGCGCATCTAGCCCGGTCAAAAGCGACTCGTTCTAATTTCCGGTGTGATCGCCAATATGATGGGACAACGCCGTACTTGCGTGTAGTCCGCGGATATAGAAACAATTAACTAACAACAACTATTTTTCAGATAAATACGCGTGAATTGATCTTGCAGCGGCGCGCCCCGCACCCATAGCCAGAATGACGGTAGCCGCACCGGTAACCACGTCGCCACCGGCATAAACACCAGGTTTGGAAGTAGCTCCAGTTTCCAGATTGGCAACGATATTGCCTTTTTTATTGCAATCGAGTCCTTTGGTGGTCTTCGGCACCAGCGGGTTTGGCCCCTGCCCGATTGCCACTACCACTGTTTCGACGTCAATAATAAATTCCGACCCCTTGACAGGAACTGGGCTGCGGCGGCCTGAAGCATCGGGTTCACCCAGCTCATAACGCAGGCACTCCATACCGGTCACCCAGTAATTATCGTCATAGATAATTTTAGTAGGGCTGGTCAAAAAAGCAAATTTGACGCCTTCTTCTTCAGCGTGTTCTGCTTCCTCGTGCCGCGCCGGGAGCTCATTTTTAGACCGGCGGTAAACGATCCAGGATTCTTCGGCGCCTAAGCGCAACGCTGTACGGGCGGCGTCCATAGCCACGTTGCCACCGCCCAGCACGGCAACTTTTTTACCTACGCGGATCGGTGTATCATTACCAGGGAAGAGATATGCTTTCATCAAGTTGGTACGCGTAAGAAACTCGTTAGCCGAGTATACACCGCAAGCGTTTTCTCCCGGGATATTCATAAAGTAAGGCAAGCCGGCGCCCGTTCCTAAAAAGACAGCGTCAAAACCGCCTTCCTCCATAAGTTCATCCACCGTAGCGAATTTACCTACAACAGCATTGACCTGGATGTCAACGCCAAGCTTCTTGAGATTCTGTACTTCGGCCTGGACAACCGCTTTAGGAAGACGGAACTCAGGGATACCGTACATCAGTACGCCACCCGCCACATGCAACGCCTCAAAGATAGTGACGGCATGGCCCTGTTTCGCCAGATCGGCGGCGCAGGTCAGCCCCGACGGGCCAGAACCGACAATCGCCACTTTCTTGCCGGTCGGTGGGGCTACTTTTTGCGGCAGCACACCGTTAGCAAGTTCCCAATCAGCGCAAAAACGCTCAATCCGTCCAATACCAACCGGTTCGTTTTTCTTTCCTACGGTACAGTATTTTTCACACTGGTTTTCCTGAGGGCAAACCCGTCCACAAACAGCAGGCAGGGCGTTTTTTTCTTTTAATTTCATGATCGCGCCAGCAAAATCCCGCTCGGCAGCCAGCTTGATAAAAGCAGGGATGTCAACTTCCACCGGACAGCCCTGCCGGCAAGGCTCCTTCTTGCACTGAAGACACCGCCGAGCCTCGGCAACTACGGTTTCCTCATTATAGCCCAGTGCCACTTCGTTAAAATTTTTTGCCCGTACGACCGCGTCCTGAGCTGGCATTGGGTGTTTATTAGGAACAATAGTTTTATTACCGGTTTTCTCATCAGCCATTATTTGCCACCCCCACAACCGCAGCTGCAGGTATGATTAAATCTTTCCACAGCAGCTTGTTCCTGAGATTTATATATAACCGATCGGCGTGCCATTTCGGCAAAGTCGACTGCATGACCGTCAAATTCCGGCCCGTCGACACAGGCAAATTTGGTCTGACCGCCAACTGTCACACGGCAACAGCCGCACATCCCTGTACCGTCCACCATAATCGAGTTCAGGCTGACAATGGTCTTAATATTATACTCTTTGGTCATGTTGCACACGGCCCGCATCATCGGCAACGGCCCGATAGCCACACAGAGTGCTATATCGCCTTTTTCTTCAACGACTTCTTTTAACACATCGGTGACAAAACCTTGTCTCACGTAAGAACCGTCATCAGTGGTCACCCGCAACTCTGTACAGGCATTGCGCATTTTATCCTCCCAAAAGAGGAGTTCCTTGGTTCTCGCCCCGATAATACCAATTACCTCATTTCCCGCTTCTTTTAATGCCCTGGCAATAGGGTGAACCGGTGCTACACCCACTCCTCCACCAACACAGACGATTTTTCCTAATTTCTCAATGTGGGAAGGCTCACCGAGCGGACCGACAAAATCCCTTACACTATCTCCCTCATTAAGCGTTGCGAGTTCCATAGTGGTCTTGCCCACTTCCTGGAATACACAGGTAATAGTACCCTTTTCCCGGTCAAAATCGGCGATAGTTAGAGGTATCCGTTCGCCTTCGTCATGTATGCGAAGGATAATAAACTGGCCCGGTTTTGCTTTTCTGGCAACCAGCGGCGCTTCGATGTCAAATAAGAATAATGTTGGCGCCAGAACCTCTCTCTTCAAAATCTTGTACATTAAAATCCCCTCCCCCCGCTAATTAACAATGCAATCTATTATTATTCTATAAAGAGAAGGAAATCCCTGCCGTTGATTTAATAAAATACAATGCAAAAAGAGCAGTTGCCGGAATAAACAACCACTCTTCTAAAGCTCAATATTTTCTTGGTATATTTCCGGTTTTTCCACAACGCGCCCAAGGATGCCGTTGATAAACTTCGCCGATTCCTCGCTTCCGAATATCTTACCTAATTCTATAGCTTCATTTACAGAAACGTTGTTTGGTATATCCTTACAGTACAGTATCTCAAAAAGCGCCAAGCGCATTATATTTCTATCGACATTCGCCATCCTCTTAATGTTCCAGTCTTTGCTTATCCCTTCGATAACCCGGTCGATGGACATCAAGTTGGCCAAGGTTCCGCTGACAAGCTGCTGCGCGAATTCTTCATTCTTTTTTAACTTGCCCAAACTCCCGTCCATTTTGCTAAAAGCCTCGTCCGGCTCAACGTTACCCAGATCAACTTGGAACAGGACCTGAAGAGCCCTTTCTCTGGCCTGTCTCCTGCTCATTAAGATCCTCCTTGTATGCATTAAAGGCATATAATTGTGAAGGTCAAAATCACCCTAATACCTACCGCTCACCAAAAATTTTTAAAATGAATTCCCGGAAATCAATTTTTTCATCAAGACGCTTACCCAGATAGTAGCCCGCAACAACGCATGCCGCAACAAACAACGCTTTAAAAAAGCCGTACTTGATAGCAAACCAGCCAAAAATCAGACCCAATAAAACACCTGCTGCCTTACCCAGGTGCTTGTCCAATATCTCCTGAATTATGCTCAAATCGATCCCTCTTTTCTCCGGCAATTTCACTCAACTCTTGGCTTTTGCGCCGATATGTTATCAATAGAAACCCTAACGCTGCCGACGGTGATACCGGTTATTTCAAAAACCTTTTCCTTTACCAGGACTTGTATTCTTTCAGAAACATCCGGGACATTAATGTCGGGGGTTACCACAGCGCGGATTTGGATCCCGACGCCTTGAGACACCGACACTATCCGGGGCTTCACTTCTCTTACCCCGTTAACCTGAGTCACAACTTTTACAACAAGATTCTCAATTGCTTGAATTGACACCCGGATTTGACCCAAAGCGCTTTCCGTAAGAACTACATACCGGCCAACCCGGTCGGATTTACTTACCCCTATCCAGAACAGCCTGACGCCGGCAAGAATTAAAATTGCCATAAGCGCCCAAAATATTCCCGCCCGGTCGGGATAGAACAGGCCCCTCAGCAAGAACTGGGGTGTTGTCCAGCCCAGCATTATCGCTGAAAAAAGCACAAAAATAACTGTTAAAAAGAAAGTGTATACAGCCAGTAAAGCACGGTCAAAAGGCCTCACCGGATATACCTCCTTAAAAAGCAACCCCCTCTTGGGGGGCTGCAAAGTTTATCTCAGCCTATGTTCCTCTTCTTTTGGATCAGACGCAAAGGCAACACCTTGAACGTTGACATTAACTTCAACAACAGCCAGCCCGGTCATTCGCTCAACGGCATCTTTAACGCTGCTCTGGATATTCGCGGCAACGTCCGGAATTCGAATACCATAATCCATAATCACATGAATGTCAATCGCCGTTTCTTTCTCCCCAACCTCTACCTTAATACCCTTGGAAAGGTTTTTTTTACCGAGCAGCTCCGCGATACCGCCGGCAAGACCGCCGCTCATTCCAGCCACACCCTTAATTTCAATAGCCGCCAGCCCTGCAATAACCTTAACCACGTCATCGGCTATTCTTATCGCGCCAAGCCCGGTCTGTTCCTCCCGGATCACTTCCGATGCATCCACCTTATTCCCCCCAGTCTCGCCAAAAAACAATATAAAAATATATTTTTTATTATAGCAAAGATGGTAAATTAACGCAAATCAGATTATATGTAGGTAATTAGGACTTATTAGTCTTATCGGCAAGCGCCGCCGTAACTGGGGCAAACATTACGGCATTATGCATCAGGATATGACTTAACCTGTTAAAGTTTAGCTATAATTAAAATATTGCTGGAGTCAATGCCCGTCCCCCGCGAAATCAATTCCGCCAAGCGGACAGTTTCTTCAGGATTTAAATTGTCAGTCGCTATGACGGCTGTCACGGACCTGCTGTCAATTAACACCGCCGCGTCATCATAACCCTTTGCCTTAATCAAGTTTTCTATTTCAACTTCTTTTTCCATACTGCTGCTGATACTCAGCAGGCTGTCCTGAGCCTTTTGCCTGGTTTCACTGGAAGAATTTACATTATTGATGACTTCGCGCAGCCACTCCACCCGCTGTCCTCTTGTTCGTTCCCTTGCCAACCGGTATTCCACATAGAAATTAGAATTATTTTCCTGAATATTTTTTTCTTTTAAATCTCCGGCCGCCTGCCCGCCCGGCACTGTTCCGGCATTCCCTGGCGCTGTTCCGGCATTGTTAATGCGTACTTCTCCGGCGGCGGGAATACTTATTCTCGTATCGGAAATGATTGTGCTCACCTTAACGGCGCCATACCTGCACAATAGCAATACGGCAACTCCGATGACACTCAAGACAGTAAGCGACAGTATTTTCTTATTAATAATAACCGTTTTCATTATTCTCTCCTTTCCCTCGGCAATACCAGTATCTTTTGCGGTTCAATGCCCATAGCCACTTCCGTCGCCTGAAAAAGCATCGCCTTCACCTTAGGGTTGACGGCGCCTTCCGCCACAACCAAAACACCGGCTACATGGGGCGCCACCTCCCGCTCCACAACCGGTTGTTCGCCCTGGCCGTCGCGGTTCATTACCAGTTGATTGCTGTTGTTGTCCTCTGTCGTAGTCCGCGTTCCTCCCGACTGGTCACGTTCCTGGGTAGTCTTTTTGCCCGTGGTGGTATTAACCGCATATTCATACTGAGTGGTGTCGGATAACCGTACTGACACTTCGACCTCTCCCGCCCCTTCAACATTCTTGAGCATTGCACAAAGTTTCTTGCTTAGAAGCTCTTCTTCCCCCAACATGCCGCTTTTCACCTGTTCCTGGATTTGCTTGTTGGAGGATTCAGAGGCCGGCGTTTGTTTTTGGTTCGATTTGGTCTTGTCCACCGTGGAAAAGACCAGCATTAATACTCCCAGCACAGCCAGGCCGGCCAGCCAAAGATTGCGTTTGTTTGGCCCTGCCGGGCCGCCTCCCCCCTGTCTGCCAAAACCAAAGAAATCAAGCAATTTGTTCAAATCAGCACCTCCCCGAATGTACTGTATAGACCGACATCAGATTTCCAACGACTGCTATCAGCGGTACACGCAATCCACCTGTTCCGGCTTTAAATTATAAAAATTGGCAATTGTTTTGATCAAACCGGCTACTGCTTCACCAGCGGGACCGGTTTCAGTATTCACGCGCTCTTTTGTCTCCGGTTTTGGCCCGACCTGAACAGTTACCGGCTCAATACCGGTGGCATTCTCCTTTACAGCGAATTTGTCATTATCGCCGGGCTTTTCAACAAACATAACTATTTTGCTTATTTGCCCATAGCCCGCCCCTTCTCTTTCTGTGTTAACTACTACATCCGCATCCACTACCGGTATTTCCTTGTTAATACTAGCAAGGGCCATTACCTGATTGGCAAGTCCACGCTTATATTGTTCAATTGCCTTTTGTTGCTGTTCGCTGGATATTTTCTTGCCGGACTCCATGATCAGGGAAAGACGTTCATCCACCTTTTTTTCAGTTAGAGAAGGCAAGTCACCTGTATAGTCCCGGTGTAGCAGATCGCCCACAGCCTGAATTACTGCCACGATAATCAGGAGGCCCATGACCATTTTTACATACTTTCTCATATCTCCAGCGGGCAGGAGCATTTCAAGAAACATTGCTAGAATAACAATGACAACCAGGTTTTGTATAAGTGAACGGATTACTTCCACCTGATCCCTCCTAACGGTTCACCTGAGCATGACCGTGATGTTCGCCACACCGACAATAATAGTGATTACAAAGAAAAACAGCAGGCCCACTGTTGCCACCGCGGCAAAAATCAAAAGCAAGTTATTGCCAAGACCATTCAAACAATTGACCATTTGACCGTCACCAATCGGTTGGATCAAGGCTCCGGCAAGTTTATAAATAAAGGCGAGCGTGATAATCTTTAATAAAGGAATAAGCATTATTGTACAAATTACCGCCACCCCGGCTATGCCAACCGCGTTTTTTATTAACAGCGACGAACTTACCACGGCGGCCAGAGCGTCGGAGAGCACTCCACCCACTACGGGCACAAAGGCGTCCACACCAAATTTAGCTGTTTTAAAAGTAACTGAGTCACCAACAGCGCCGGCCACGCCCTGAATAGTGAGAACTCCCAAAAAAATCGTTGAAAATATCCCCATTAAACCCATGGCTATCCCTTTTAATAAGTCAGCCAGGTTTGAGACTTTGAATTTTTCCGAGAGGTTGTTGACTATCCCCAAAATTGCCACAAAAAATAGCAATGGTAAAATTATATTTTTTATTAAAGTGCTAAAAACACCAAGAGTAGTTAGAATAACGGGGCTGAAAACCGCTGCGGAAGCTACACCCCCGACAGCAACCAAGAGTGTCAGCAAAACGGGTAATAGCGCCTGCATAAATGACACCATGTTTTCTACGACTTCCCTGCCGGCATTGACTGCCAGGGAAAAAGATCCGATAGCGATGGTAACTAACGCTAAATAAGTAACTGAATAGGTCAATTGACCAGCGGTGCCTTTTTCAAAAGAAGCCATTAAATTTTGCAGAATAGCGCAAATTACCGCGAGAATCACCAACTTTCCCAAGAGGTCGAAGTTCGCTACCACTTCCTTAAAAAGCTGCTGGATTAAATTCTTAAAAATTTCAGCCGGTTTCCAATCCAATTCCCCTTTCACCAGTTTTATTACCATATCCTTAAAATCAAGGACAGGAATTGAACCCTTGATTTCTGCATCAAGTCTTTCAACGTATTGTTGCACTTCCGTCAGGTTCAATGATGATATTTGTTCCTCCGGTGATATAACTACAGCCTGCTCCCCGTATACAGGCACCGGAACCAACAGAAGCAAAGCAAAAAATAACGAAAAAATGATATGCAAAATCCCACCGCCTCACGGTACAAGTCTTAAAAGCATCTGGAGTACTGCCACAATCATTGGTACTGCAAGCACCATAATCATAATCTTAGCGGCAAATTCTATTTTTGTGGCAACTGCGCTTTCACCAGCGTCCCGGCTGATTTGAGCCCCAAATTCCGCGATATAGGCAATTCCAATAATTTTTAGGATAGTGCCCAAATAAACCATGTTGATTTCCGCCCTGGCCGTCAAATCCTTGATGATATCCATAATCGAGCCGATTTTGCCTAATACCAGGAGAAAAAGGATTATCCCGGCCACGACACTTAAGAGTACCCCTAATTCCGGTCGCTGACTTTTCACTACCACAATCAGGACAGTGGCAATCAGACCAATGGCAACTATTTGCATAATGTCCATGTCTTGCTCTCCTGTTAACTTTCTTATCAATGTTCTAAAATAGCTTAAATACAGATTTCACCTGATCGAATAAATTGGCGAGCAACTGAATGACCCACATAAAAACGATAGCCAGCCCCGCTAATGTCACTAAATGTCCTTGTTCTTCTTTTCCGGCATGCTTCAAAATAGCGTTAAGAACAGCTACCAGAATACCCACACCGGCAATTTTGAAAATCAGATCTATATTGCTTCCCATGCATTGACCTCCAATCTATTAGGTATCTCAATATTTAAAAATAAATTTGCAACTACTCAGGAGTTAGAATTCAGGAGTCAGTAGTCAGAATGAGAGAACGGTTTTTTCTCGCAGTATTCTGAATTCTGACTCCTGAATTCTGAATACTCGAATAGTGCCTTTTCAATAAAGGAGCAGCACGATCAGGAGTCCCCCCAGAAAACCAAGATAACTCCAAAGCTTGACATTTCGCGCCGCCTCCTCTTCCGCGGAAGTAGTTTCCGTATTGATTTGTTCCATGGCTAGCCGCAAGTGTTTTATCTGATCTTCTCTGTCGGAAATACCGAGGGATCCTCCTAGATTGTGCAAGATGGATAAATCACCGGACTTTAATGCGGTACCCGGGTAATATTTCTCAAGCGCCTTTTCCCAGGCTTCCGCAGCGGTAATGCCGGACCTGGAAGATAGTTCCGCCGCCGCCCCACTAAACAGAAGAGCGGAGTTTTTATCGCAACGGCCGGATACTTGCTGAAAAGCTTCCGGCAAACAAGTAGCGCTATACGCGACTTCTGTTTCAAGTATCTGAAGCGCTGAACGGAGCGAGCGCAATTCCTTCGGCCTACGGGAATAATTTCCCGCCACAGCCAACCCGCTTAGACCGCTGGCCGCTACCACCATCACTGCCCCAACCAGTTTTAGCATTTTTTCACCCCCAGTGTTCGCATGGTTTTACCGTCAATTATATCTTCTACTGTTCCCACCCCCCGGGAGCGGCCAAGTATGACAAAACGCTCGATCATTTTTAACCGGATTATTCGTCCCAGCGCAGGCCGCTCGGCCAGTTCAGCCAAATTTTTTCCGTGCGCGGTGGCTAAAACCTTAACCCCGGCATTTAATACTTCTTCCAACGCGCTGACGTCTTCGCCGCGCCCGATTTCATCAACAGCTATTACATGTGGGTTCATCGAGCGCAAAAGCATCATCATGCCTTCTGCCTTGGGACACCCGTCGAGAACATCAGTCCTTATTCCAACGTCAAGCTGAGGCACTCCTTTATAACACCCGGCAATTTCCGACCGCTCGTCCACCACTCCCAAAGTCAATCCTGATAAACCAAGTTCTGGAATACCATTGCTCAACTGCCTGATTAAGTCTCTCAACATAGTTGTCTTACCGCAGCAAGGCGGAGAAACCAGAATCGTATGAAAAAATTCGCCACGGCCATTGTCCAACAGGTGGGGAAGAAGTTTGGAAGCTACGCCGGTGATTGCCCTGGATATGCGGATATTACAACTGGAGAGGTACTTCAATGTCCTGATTTTCCCACCATCAAGCAACGCTTTTCCTGTAATGCCAACTCGATGGCCGCCAGGTAAAGTAATAAACCCGTTTTTCAATTCTTCCTCAATCGCATAAAATGATGAGTTGCTGATTAATTGGATTAATCTTTCCATATCGATGGGTGTAACACAATATGCCTCTCTGGCTTCATGGGTTGGCCGCCCGTCAACAGTTATGAAAACATCATTATCGGATAATCCGAGAACTAAGGGTCTTCCCTGTCTAAACCGAATCTCTTCGAGTTTATCAATTATAAAATGAGCCAATGCGGCAATCATTGACCGGATGTTACCCGGCAAAACCGGTAGAATGTTATTTAAGACACTAGCGCCGTTATGTCTTGGTGTAAACTGATACAAGTCCGCGAAACTCAAAGTTTGTCCCTCCTGATTTATAGATATTGAGATCTGCGGTAAAATATGCCAGTTCTTTTCTCCATAAAAAAACCGCTTAATGACCGTAGTTTAAGAAAAAAACCAGTCACCCAAGCGGCATAATGCCATATATTGTGTAGTAGGTAAAATTATAACATGGCCTGAAAGGAAATAATTATTATGAAAAAACCATCTACTTCATATAACTGGCCGGATATATTTTTTGAACAATACCATGCCTGGTTGCAAAACCACCCACAGCCAGTTAAAGGAAAGGGTGAATCAACCGGCAACGCTAAAGAAAATCAAAATTATGCGCCGCTATTTATACCAGTATATCCATCATGTCCTTACATGGGCTCGCCTTATACCACAATACCGTTTTGCCCGGCTGATTTAAACGGTGCCAACCAAAATACCAGCCAATCCGCTAATCCTGGCTTTAGGCAAGCACCCGTTATGCCGAACGCTTATATTTTATTCCTGATTTTTATATTAATCATGCTCGGCACAAGGAAAGAGCAAATATTTGCGGTTATCCGCAAAATATTTCAATAAGCGATTTCGATCTTTGGGAATATAACGCACCTCATGTTCAGCCCTATAATTGTTCGGGCTCATTCGCTCTTTGAATTAGGCCTCAGAATCGCCGCTTATATATAAGCCCAAAATGAATCGAGTAAGGTAATGCTGCAGTAATTTTCTGCAGCATTATCCTTCTCACAGAACCGGACGTACGGGCCTCGTATCCGGCTCCTGATAAACCTCAGTCACTTCTCCCAAAAGTGATGCAAAATGCCGACATTGTACGAAGCCAAAT